>NZ_JBJGXA010000013.1:0-79343 GCF_045107195.1 Erwinia sp. AnSW2-5 | reverse complement strand
TTTGTGTTATTTTGCATAACTTTACCTGTTACGGCACTCAGCGCCGGGTCACTCATGCTTAACTAGGGGAGCCAGATTTTTGGCCATCAGGTCGGCAATAAACGGTTGGGCTGCAGGGTTAGGATGAATACCATCGTCCTGCATCCATTCCGGTTTCAGATAAACCTGTTCCATAAAGAACGGCACCAGCGGAATGGCGTGCTCCTGAGCCAGTTTGGGGTAGATCGCCGCAAAAGATTCTGTGTAACGTTTGCCGTAGTTTGGCGGTATACGTATCTGCATGAGAATCGGCTGTGCTTTAGCGGCCAGCGTCAGTTTAATGGCCTGATTCAGGTCCTGCTCCACCTGTTGTGGGGCAAAACCGCGTAATGCGTCATTGCCGCCCAGTTCAATCAATACCCAGCGCGGCTGATGCTGTTTCAGCAGTGCAGGAAGACGAGCCAGCCCCTGCGTCGCGGTGTCGCCGCTTATGCTACCGTTAATAATGGTGGGGGATTTTTTCCATTTATCATTGAGTAACGCAGGCCATGCGGCACTGGCAGACATGCGGTAACCGGCGCTCAGACTGTCGCCGAGCACCAGCAGCGTATCTGCCGCCGTCGCGCGCAGCGTCACAAAAGCCAATAAGAACAGGAAAGGGTAATGCCAGCGGAAAACATTCTTGAAGTTCATCGTCTTAGTAAGTCCGTCGGTCAGGGTGAGCATCAGCTTTCCATCCTTACCGGAGTTGAGCTGGTTGTCAAACCGGCTGAGACCCTTGCCCTGATCGGCGAGTCGGGATCGGGCAAGTCGACACTGCTCGGGATCCTGGCCGGGCTGGACGACGGCAGCGAAGGGGAGGTGATGATGCTTGGCCAGCCGCTGCACAAGATGAATGAGGAGCAGCGGGCGGAATTACGGGCGAAGAATGTCGGCTTTGTTTTCCAGTCGTTTATGCTGGTACCTACTCTGAACGCCCAGGAGAATGTCCAGCTTCCGGCGCTGCTGCGCGGTGAGAGCGACCGTCAGAGTCGGGAACAGGCCGCCGCACTGCTGGCGCAGCTTGGGCTGGGTGAGCGGCTCAGCCATCTCCCCGCCCAGCTTTCTGGCGGTGAGCAGCAGCGCGTGGCGCTGGCCCGCGCCTTTAACGGCCGCCCGGCGCTGCTGTTTGCCGATGAGCCGACCGGTAATCTCGATCGTAAAACCGGCGATCGCATTGCCGATCTGCTGTTTTCCATGAACCGGGATTACGCCACCACGCTGATCCTCGTCACCCACGATGAACAACTGGCGGCGCGCTGCGATCGTCGCCTGCGGCTGCGCGACGGCAAGCTGTGGGAGGAAGCATGATTTGGCGCTGGTTCTGGCGTGAGTGGAAATCGCCCTCGCTGCTGATTGTCTGGCTGGCGCTAACGCTGGCGGTGGCCTGCGTGCTGGCGCTGGGATCCCTCAGCGATCGTATGGAAAAAGGCTTAAGCCAGCAGAGCCGTGACTTTATGGCGGGTGATCGCACCCTGAGCAGCAGCAAAGAAGTGCCGGATGAATGGCTGGTACAGGCCCGTGCAGACGGGTTGCAGGTGGGGCGTCAGCTCAGTTTTATGACCATGACCTTTGCCGGAGAGACCCCGCAGCTGGCGTCGGTGAAGGCAGTCGATGACCTCTATCCGATGTTCGGCCAATTGACGACCGCACCGGCCGGGCTGAAGCCCGCAGCGGGCACCGTGTTGGCCGCACCGCGCCTGCTGGCGTTGCTGGATCGCAAAGCCGGGGATCAACTGGACGTGGGGGATACCACTCTGCGTATCGGCGGGGAAGTGATCCAGGAGCCGGATGCGGGCTTTAACCCGTTCCAGACCGCGCCGCGCCTGCTGATGAATCTGGCTGATGTGGAGAAAACCGGGGCTATCCAGCCCGGCAGCCGCATCACCTGGCGCTACAAATTCTCCGGTAGCCCGGCGCAGCTGGCGCGTTATGACAGTTATATTGAAGCGCGTCTGACCCCTGACCAGCGTTGGATCAGCGTAGAAAACAGTGAAGATGCGCTGGGGAAATCCATGCAGCGTGCCCAGCAATTCCTGCTGCTCTCCGCACTGCTGACGCTGATGCTGGCGATTGCCGCCGTGGCGGTGGCGATGAGTCATTACTGCCGCAGCCGCTACGATCTGGTGGCGGTGCTGAAAACGCTCGGTGCTAACCGTGCGGCACTGCGGAAGCTGATTATTGGCCAGTGGCTGGCGGTGCTGCTGCTGGCGGCGGTGGTCGGCAGTGCCATCGGGCTGGGTTTTGAAGCGCTGCTGCTGCGGATGCTGCGTCCGGTGCTGCCGGGTGAACTTCCTGCCGCCAGCGCCTGGCCGTGGCTGTGGGCGGTGGGATCGCTGTTTGTCATCTCCCTGCTGGTAGGATTACGTCCTTATCGCCTGCTGCTGGCTACTCAGCCACTGCGTGTCCTGCGCCGTGATGCCGTAGCGAATATCTGGCCGCTGAAGCTCTATCTGCCTGCGATGGCGGTGGTGGTGATTGGCCTGCTCGCCCTGCTGGTGGGGGGCAGCAAGCTGTTGTGGGCGCTGGTGGCGGGTATTGTGCTGTTGTCGCTGCTGCTGGGTGCCATTGGCTGGGGCGGCCTGCTGCTGCTGCGCCGTCTGACGTTACGTAATCTGGCCTTTCGTCTGGCGGTGAACCGACTGCTGCGTCAGCCCTGGACCACGCTCAGCCAGCTGGCGGCGTTTTCGCTGTCGTTTATGCTGCTGGCACTGCTGCTGGTGATGCGCGGCGATCTGCTGGATCGCTGGCAGCAGCAACTGCCGCCGGGCAGCCCGAATTACTTCCTGCTGAACATTACCGAACCCCAGGTGCCGCAGGTGCAGGCCTTCCTGCAACAGCATCAGGTGAAGGCGGAAACGTTCTACCCGGTAGCTCGCGTGCGTCTGACCGGGATCAATCAGCAACCTGCCGATCCGGCGCAGGATGAATCCCTGAACCGCGAGCTGAACCTGACCTCGCTGAAAGATCTGCCGGATCACAACCCGATGACCGCAGGGAGCTGGCCGCCAAAGAATGGGGAAGTCTCCATTGAGCAGGAGCTGGCAAACCGGCTGGGTGTGAAGCTGGGGGATACGCTGACCTTTACGGGCGATACCCAGGCGTTCAGCGCAAAAATCAGCAGCATGCGTAAGGTCGACTGGGAAAGCCTGAAGCCGAACTTCTTCTTTATTTTCCCACCGGGCGCGCTGGACGGGCAGCCGCAAACGTGGCTGACCAGCTTCCGTATGGATAATGACAACGCCACGCTGGCACAGCTAAACCGTCAGTTCCCGACGCTCAGCCTGCTGGATATTGGCAGCATTCTGAAGCAGATAGGGCAGGTGCTGGCGCAGGTCAGCCAGGCGCTGGAGATTATGGTGATCCTGGTGACGGCCTGCGGCGTGCTGCTGTTACTGGCGCAAATCCAGGTGGGGATGCGCCAGCGACGTCAGGAACTGGTGGTCTATCGCACGTTGGGTGCCAGTAAAAAACTCCTGCGCGGCACGCTGTGGTGCGAGTTTGCTCTGCTTGGCGTGGTGTCCGGCGTGGCGGCTGCTATTGGTGCAGAAGCGGCGCTGTGGGGTCTGCAACGCAAGGTCTTTGACTTCCCGTGGCAACCGGATTTTGTCCTGTGGCTGGTGTTACCGTTGACGGGCGCACTGCTGCTGTCACTGTGCGGCGGCTGGCTGGGCGTGCGGTTACTGAAAGGCAAGGCGTTGTTCAGAGGGTATTACGCGGGGTAACACGAAGAAGGCCGGTAAAAACCGGCCTGTCACACTATTTAATCGTAATTTAAATAATCTAAATATAAATTTAGTGGTAATTTACAGTCGGCAATGTATTTGATAAATTGTTTTTATGGGAAGTGATTTTTATTAAGATCATATTTAACTATGGAAGGAGATTTAGATGTTGAGTTTTTTTGATATTGGTTTTAATTTTTTAAATGAAAAAGATTCAAAAGAAATATACACCCTAAGGAAACGTGTTTTTAAGGATCGACTGAATTGGATGGTAGAGTGTAGTAATGGGATGGAATCAGATGAATATGATTGTTGTCGGACGATATATCTTTTGGGTGGGACCAGTGATTATTATTTTTGTGGGGTGAGGTTTATTGAGACGAAATACCCTAATATGATAACGGGTGCTTTTAAAGGATATTTCGATAAGTTCGATATTCCGAAAGGTAACTTCATTGAGGCAAGTAGGTTGTTTATTGAAAAAGGACGTTCGCAACAACTTAGATGCCAAGGGTATCCGGTTAGTACTCTTTTATTTTTATCGATGATTAACTACGCCAGATCTTATCAATATGAGGGGATTTATGCAATTGTCAGTCACCCCATGTATGTAATATTAAAAAGGTCTGGTTGGTTAATATCTATTATTGAAAAAAGTGTCTCTGAAAAAAAACAGGATATTTATCTTATATTCATGCCTGTAGACGAACATAGTCAACATAATTTAATTAGTTTGGCACGGCAGAAGGCTTCTTTCCTCGAGTGCAGTTTGAATACCTGGCCGCTATCGCTATCTGTCCGTGAAAACGGGTCTGATTAGCTGTAGCTCAACACCCATTCTTATCGCATGTTTTGCATTGGTAACGCCCATTTTTCTTACTACGTTGCCAATGTGATATTTTACAGTTGTCATTTTTATTCCCAATATTAGAGATATCTCCTGATATGATTTCCCAACACTTGCCCAGTAAATGATCTCATTTTCACGATCGGATAATATTTCTCTTGAGTTCATTTTTTTGAAATCTGATATTCTTTTTTGCTCTTTGTAGAAAGAGGTTAATTTTTCATGTGTAGATATCAAAACCATTTGAAGTGAGTTGATGTTTTCATTGATGGAATCATAAATGCCATCATCACATTTTTCGTCCATCATCATTGAAAGAACAACAAGATTATTATATTGATCATGTAAAATAAACGTATAACCATTAATGATACTATGACTCCTTGCCATATCGAAGATTTTTGGCACCTTTATTCCCTGGCTCAACATGATATTTTCATCCCATGAAAATGGCGTTATCCTGTCTAGAGCCGTAATTAATACCGGATCAATAAACTGAAAATTGTTTTCTTGGTAGACCTTGAACCACTCTTGTCGGTTAGAGATTATCGTGAAGTTGGCTGGGTTACTTTTACTCATAATGGCATATGCATATTTTATGTTTTTATACTTAAGCAATCTCTTCTCAAGATAATCTTTAATCGAATTGTTGATTGTTGAGTTCTTAAAAAATGAATTCCGCATAGCACTTCATCCTTGTAAGTGGCTTATCCTCTCTCATTAAATCCAACATTAACATACTCATAACGATTTAGTATAATTATCAGGTGGTACTGTAATCAGCACAATCAATATGGAATTTAGATTTACACTAATTACGGCTATGTTCCGATAAAAATCAGACCATATGGGAAATGGGGAACCACTCCCCTAATCACGTGAAGCAGTAATATAACCTGATAGGTTAGGGTTCCCTGGTGGTGGCAAGATAAGGCTAAAAGGGACTGGATTGCTCTGTCTTATTGTTGTTGCAGGTACGATACGCGGTAAAGCCGTAAAGTGTTAGCCGTACTAAAGTACAGTGATGGGCTGTCCTTTTTCATGGCGGCTTTTCGCCCAGCCAAAATAATTGAAGAACGCATAAAGCGTTCTTCAATCAGGAAGCGGAAAAAGTGAGAACGTTAACCCAGCTTCTCAACCGCCCAGGCAATTCCGCTGGCGTACTCTTCCGGCAGCAGCGGCACCAGCGCGTTCAGTGCGTTGCTCAGCGCCTGTGGGCTAACGTCGGACAGGTTCAGGTGGCCGACTTTACGCCCGGCACGCACTTCCTTCTCATACCAGTGCAGATGCACCAGCGGCTGTTCCAGCCAGGCCAGATTCACATCCGTGCCGATCAGATTCACCATAACGGACGGGGTGCTGACAACAGGCGTTGGCAGCGGAAGATCCAGAATCGCCCGCAGATGCAGCTCAAACTGGCTGATGGATGCACCGTTCTGCGTCCAGTGACCGCTGTTGTGTACACGCGGTGCCAGTTCATTGATCAGCAGACCTTCCGGCACCACGAAACACTCCATCGCCATCACGCCGACGTAGTTCAGCTCGTTCATGATGGCGGAAAGCATACGCTCGGCCTGCTGCTGATGCTGCGCATCCACGTCCGGCAATACTACGCTGGTGCGCAAAATACCGTCCTGATGCAGGTTGTGCGTCAGCGGATAGAACACCGTGCGGCCATCGTGGCCACGCGCGCCAACCAGCGACATTTCGCCAGAGAAGTTAATTCCCTGCTCAACAATGCACTCACCGTAGCAATCAGCAGGCAGTGATGCGGTTTC
Source organism: Erwinia sp. AnSW2-5 (assembly GCF_045107195.1). Classification (NCBI taxonomy): domain Bacteria; kingdom Pseudomonadati; phylum Pseudomonadota; class Gammaproteobacteria; order Enterobacterales; family Erwiniaceae; genus Erwinia; species Erwinia sp. AnSW2-5. The sequence goes on along the minus strand of NZ_JBJGXA010000013.1, from coordinate 72,975 downwards.
ATCTGCACGCAGACGCCACTGACCGCGTCCGTCATAGCCGCCGGTACGGCGCTTAACGATGGCAAGGGAACCGAGCGTTGTGAACACCTGCGCCCATTCATCTTCGCTTGCGAGCAACTGCCACGGCGCAGTGGCCAGACCCAGTCGATCCAGCAGTTGCTTCTGCGTCAGGCGGTCGGCCAGCAGCGGGAAGATATCGCGGTTCACAAAGGCGTTATGGCTGGCCAGCTCGCGGGTTAAGGCGGTTTCAGGCCAGCGCTCGATTTCGGCCGTGATCACGCTCTGTGCGATGGGCAGGGAGTCGGGTTCCGCATCCAGACCTACTGGATAAACGGCAATGCCCAGCGGTTCACCCGCCTGGCGCAGCATACGTCCCAGCTGGCCGTTACCCAATACACAAACCGGCTTCATGCCTCCACCCGCGGGTCCGGGTTATTCAGCACTTCATCGGTCTGGGTCTGGCGCCAGTGATTCAGGCGAGCTGCCAGTTCGGCATCGTGCAGTGCGAGGATCTGCGCGGCCAGCAGGGCGGCATTGGCAGCACCGGCTTTACCAATAGCCAGCGTGCCCACAGGAATGCCGCGTGGCATCTGCACAATAGAATACAGGCTGTCGACACCGCTCAGTGCGGCGCTCTGCACGGGCACGCCCAGTACCGGAACCAGCGTTTTTGCTGCCAGCATGCCCGGCAAGTGCGCCGCGCCGCCTGCACCCGCGATAATCACCTGATAGCCGTTATCCGCTGCCTGTTCGGCAAAGCTGAACAGTCTGTCCGGCGTGCGGTGTGCAGACACCACTTCGCAGTGAAACGGAACATCAAGGCTGGTGAGAATTTCCGCGGCAAATTGCATGGTTGCCCAGTCACTTTTGGAACCCATAACAATAGCAATGCGGGCCGGTGCGGCGTTGGATGACATGCGGGTCTGACTCCTGTGATTGTGATACTTCACCTGAATGGCGCTGTGGGCTTACCAGGTGGGAAGGGCAAAGAGAATATCACGACTGGGCGGCAAGGAAAACGGTTGCGTGGCGCGAAATAGTGCCGGGTTTCGCCAGGTTTTTGAATCAGAACGGGAAGGAAATCAGGCTTATTTCATCGGTGCTGACTTTGATCATTGAGCCTTCTTCGTGCCAGGCACCCAGAACAAGGCGTTCAGCCGCTTTGCCGCCGATCAGCAGGGGATGAACCGCAGGGCGATGCGTATGACCGTGGATCAACCACTGCACCTGATGGCGGGCCATCACGTTCACAACGGCTTGCGGATTCACATCCATGATCGACTGGGATTTACTGCTGTTCGCCTCGCGGCTTCCGGCGCGCATTTTCAGCGCAATACGCTGGCGCACAAACAGGGGCAGGGCGAGGAACAGCGTCTGTAGCCAGCGTTGCTGTACTTTGGCACGAAAGCGCAGATAGCCTTCGTCATCAGTACACAGCGTGTCACCGTGCATAATCAGCACCTGTCTGCCATACAGATTAAGCACCTGCTCTTCCGGCAGCAGCGTCATGCCGCAGGCAGCCGCAAAGCGCTTGCCCACCAGGAAGTCACGATTACCGTGAATAAAATAACAGGGGATAGTCAGCTGGCGCAGAGCCGTCGCGACCTCCGCATGCAGCGGATTAGGGTCGTCGTCGCCAATCCAGGCTTCAAACAGGTCACCGAGAATATACAGCGCGTCAGCATGCTGTGCTTCACGGCGTAAAAAATGCAGAAAACCGGCAGTGATTGCCGGTTCTTCAGTACACAGATGGAGATCTGCGATAAACAGCGTGTGCGACATTATTCGCTGACGGTGACTTTCTGGATGATCACGTCGTCTTTTGGTACGTCCTGGTGCATGCCGCTGCGGCCGGTAGACACGGCTTTGATTTTCTCAACCACGTCCATACCTTCAACCACTTCAGCGAACACGCAGTAACCGAAGCCCTGCAGGCTTTCGTCACGGAAGTTCAGGAAGTCGTTGTCAGCCACGTTGATAAAGAACTGCGCGGTAGCAGAGTGCGGTGCCTGAGTACGGGCCATCGCCAGGGTGCCTTTGGTGTTCTTCAGGCCATTGCTGGCTTCGTTGCGGATCTCGTCTTTGGTGTCTTTCTGCTTCATGCCCGGTTCAAAACCACCGCCCTGGATCATAAAACCGTTGATCACACGGTGGAAGATGGTGTTGTCGTAAAAACCTTCGCTGCAATATTCAAGGAAGTTTTTAACGGTAGCCGGCGCTTTATCATCGAAAGTCTTGATGACGATATCGCCATGATTAGTCTGGAAAGTGACCATATTCTCATCCTGTCAGGGTTGGAGTATTTAACATTGGGCGCCGGGAACTGAGACTCACGTCTGTCCCGTGCGACAGACGGCTTTTATATCACAAAATGTGATGGCTCGTCAGCCCTGCTGCATAAAGGAAGTGCGGATCACCAAGCTTGCGTAGCGCTGAGGGTAAAAATACGTCAGAATAATCAATTCATCATTTTTTCGCTAATCCCGCACACGCTAAAACGGAATGTCTCAATGCTAAAGATTTTCAATACCCTGAGTCGTCAAAAAGAGGAATTCAAACCTATTCATGCCGGTAAAGTCGGTATGTACGTGTGTGGCATTACCGTTTACGACCTCTGTCATATCGGACACGGCAGAACCTTCGCGGCATTTGATGTGGTGGCTCGTTACCTGCGTTACAGCGGCTATGAGCTGAACTATGTACGTAACATCACTGATATTGATGACAAAATCATCAAACGTGCGAATGAAAACGGTGAGACCATTGAGCAACTGACCAATCGTATGATTGCCGAGATGCACAAGGATTTCGCTGCGCTGAATATCCTGCCACCGGACCTGGAACCGCGTGCGACACGCCACATTCCTGAGATCATCGAGCTGGTCAGCAAGCTGATCGCCCGTGAACATGCGTATGTTGCCAGCAACGGCGATGTGATGTTCTCCGTCGACAGCGATCCGAACTACGGTTCGTTATCACGCCAGGATCTGGAACAGCTCCAGGCCGGTGCGCGTGTGGAAGTGGCGGTTGATGTCAAACGCAACCCGATGGACTTCGTGCTGTGGAAAATGTCGAAAGCAGACGAACCCGGCTGGGAATCTCCGTGGGGAATGGGGCGTCCGGGCTGGCACATTGAGTGCTCGGCGATGAACTGCAAGCAGCTGGGTGAGCACTTTGATATCCACGGCGGCGGTTCTGACCTGATGTTCCCGCACCACGAAAACGAAATCGCCCAGTCCACCTGTGCCCACGAAGGCCCGTATGTAAACGTCTGGATGCACTCCGGCATGGTGATGATTGATCGTGAGAAGATGTCCAAATCGCTGAACAACTTCTTTACCGTGCGTGATGTGCTGGAGCATTACGATGCTGAAACCGTGCGTTACTTCCTGATGTCCGGCCACTATCGTAGCCAGCTGAACTACGGCGAAGATAACCTGAATCAGGCACGCTCTGCGCTGGAACGTCTCTACATTGCTATCCGTAACACCGATCCCAGCGCCGATATTGTGGGTGGGGAAGAGTTTGAAACCCGCTTCCGTGCTGCAATGGACGATGACTTCAATACACCGGAAGCCTACTCGGCGCTGTTTGACCTGGCGCGTGAAGTCAACCGCCTGAAAGACACCGATAAAACGGCGGCGGATGGCCTGGCTGCGCGCCTGCGTGCGCTGGCTGGCGTGCTGGGCCTGCTGGAGCAGGACCCGGAGCAATTCCTGCAAAGCGGTGTGAACATCAACGATGAAGAAGTGGCGCAGATTGAAGCGCTGATTCAGATGCGTATTGATGCCCGTGCGGCAAAAGACTGGGCGCAGGCCGATGTGGCCCGTGACAAGCTTAATGAGATGGGTATCGTGCTGGAAGATGCCGCAGGCGGCACCAGCTGGCGCCGTAAGTAAATTAATCGCTTAAATCGCTTATTAAGTTAAGAAAACCGGGTGGCATTATGCACCCGGTTTTTTTTGTTTAATTTTTTAATTAGCTGATTTTAAATTGTATTTTTTTAAAATATTGAAGGATGTCACTAATGTGCATCCGGGTGATTTTCAATCTTTTTCCACAGAATTAGTATTGATATGTTCCGGTGATCATCCTTATCGCTTATGACAGCGCAGGTGGCAGGAACACAGGAGACGTCATTGACGCAATAAAAGGAATTAACATGAAAATCCACTTCCTGGGATCGGCCGCTTCTGAGGGGATCCCCAATCCGTTTTGCCGCTGTGCACATTGTCAGCAAGCGCGCTTCCTCAAGGGAAAAGATCTGCGCACCCGTTCTTCCGCCATTATTGATGATGTGATGTTGATCGACGTTGCCCCGGAGTTCAGCCACCAACTTCTGCGTGATGGGCTGGATGCAACCGGAATGACCGACCTGCTGTTTACCCACACCCATCCTGATCATTTCAATATCGGTGAGCTGTTTAGCCGGATGGAGGGTTACGGCTTTAATATTGACCATCCACTGGAGATTTTTGGCAACGACCGGGCAATCAGCGGCTGCGTGGCGGTATTGCCGGGCTACAGCAAACAGCGCTTTGGTTTCCATTGCCTTCCACCTTTTGTCACCGCAGAGAGTCACGGTTATCGCATAACGCCCTTGCTCGCTAACCATGCCAGGTGGGAGCTGTGCTACGCCTGGCTGATCGAAAGAAACGGCAAAACGATTTTCTATGGCCATGACTCAGGCTGGTTCCCGGAACTGACCTGGCAGTGGCTACAGGGCAAATCGCTGGGCCTGGTGGTGCTGGAATGCACTTACGGTTTTAACGGCGACGATCGTACCGACAACCACATGAGCCTGGAAACCGTCTTTGCCGCGCAGGAAAAGCTGCGTGCGATGCAGTGCCTGCATTCAGCCAGCCAGATCGTGGTATCGCATATTTCTCACAGCGGTAAGTTGCTGCATGAGGAGCTGGTGGCGGCCTGCCGCGATAAGAATATCACCGTTGCGTATGACGGCCTTAGCATCAACGTGGCTTAGGAGGCGATCTCATGGATGTTAACAAAACGCCTCGCCTGCTGATGATGATGTTTGTGCAGTATTTTATGCAGGGGGCCTGGAATATGACGATAGGCCTGGTGCTGAGCACCTACGGTATGGCCACCATCATTGGTTCTTCTTACGCACTACTGGGGCTGGCGACGATACTCTCGCCGCTGTTTATCGGCATGGTCGCGGACCGTTTCTTTGCTTCGCAGAAAGTGATGGCGATCCTGCACCTGATTAACGCCGCAGTGATCCTGTGTGTACCGCATTTTATTGAAACACAGAATACCACCATGACGCTGGTGATGATCTTCCTGGTCGGACTGCTGTTTTATCCGACCACCGCGCTAGCTAACAGTATCAGCTTCAGCCATATCAACGGCGTGAAGTATTTCCCGGTGATCCGCGTATTCGGTACGTTCGGCTTTATGGTGATAGGTTTAATCATCGGGCAGATGGGTTATTCCGGCAATACGATGACCTGGTATATCGCATCGGCTGCCGGAGGGGGTCTGGGCCTATACTGCTTTACCCTGCCAGATACGCCGCCTAAAGCCAAAGGCAGCACCTTCTCAATGCGCGATCTGCTGTGTCTGGATGCGCTGGCATTATTCAAAGATCGCAACTTCAGCATTCTGATGTTGAGTATCTTTGTATTAATGATCCCCAAAACGGCTTATTCCGCCTATATCCCGGTGTATCTGAAAGCACTTGGCTTTGATAATGCCGCATCCATGATGCAGGTTGGGATCGCCTGCGAAGTGATCTTTATGTTCCTGCTTTCCTTCTTCCTGATGAAAGCGGGCTTCAAGGTGCTACTGTTGATGGGCGCGGTGTGCTGGATTATTCGTTCGGTGCTGTTCTCTCAGGCGGCGCTTGACGCCAACATGATGTATGTCCTGATGGGGCTGATGCTGCAAGGCTTCTGCTGGGACTTCTTCTTTACCGTGGGGGACATCTATGTTGACCGTAAAGCCCGGCCAGAAATCAAAGCTCAGGCACAGAGCTTACGCTTTATGGTCTCTAATGGATTTGGGTTATTGTTCGCTTCGACTATTTGCGGCCACATCTTTAACAGCACCGTGGCAGAGAAGGGAGGAAAGGCGCTGTCGCAGTGGGAAAGCTTCTGGCTGTTCTCAGCGATTATCGCCGCCGTGGTCTCGGTATTTTTCTTTATTTTCTTTAAGGACGATCTTTCTAAAGAGAAAATTAAGGTAGCGCTGAAACCTGTTAAACCCCAGGTGATTGGGCGGGGGGATTGATGCCGGGCAGCGTGGCCGCCCGGCATTGGCACTATCAGGCGGTCACGGTGACGCTTTCGCCGTCAAAATCAACCGTCTGACCCGCCACAATTTTGCAGCGCTTACGGGTTTCCTTTACACCATTCACCGTAACATGGCCGCCAGAGATCATGATTTTCGCCATCGCGCCACTTTCTACCCAGCCTTCCAGCTTCATCAGGTCGCACAGATCCACATGTGGATGATCGCCCAGAGAGAAATTTGCCATTATGCTGATGCTCCATCGTCGTTATTTTCACAAGCTTGCAGGGTGTTCTGAATCAGTGTGGCGACCGTCATCGGGCCGACGCCACCAGGCACTGGCGTGATGTAAGATGCACGCTCAGACGCCACGTCAAACTCTACATCGCCAACCACTTTGCCGCTTTCCAGACGGTTAATCCCGACGTCAATCACGATCGCGCCGGGCTTGATCCACTCGCCGGGAATAAAACCGGGTTTACCTACAGCAACAACCAGCAAATCGGCATGTTCAATATGATGACGCAGATTCTTGGTAAAGCGGTGGGTCACGGTGGTGGTGCAACCGGCCAGCAGCAGTTCCATACTCATCGGACGGCCAACAATGTTGGATGCACCGACGACGACGGCATTCAGGCCGAAGGTATCAATGTTGTAGCGCTCGAGCAGCGTGACAATACCGCGTGGTGTACACGGACGCAGTTTCGGTGCGCGTTGGCAAAGACGGCCCACGTTATACGGGTGGAAGCCATCAACGTCTTTTTCGGGGGCAATGTGCTCCAGTACTTTGACGTTGTCGATGCCCGCAGGCAAAGGAAGCTGCACCAGGATGCCGTCAATGTCTGCATCGTTGTTCAGTTTGGTAATCAGGTCGAGCAGTTCCGCTTCGCTGGTGGTGGCGGGAAGGTCGTAAGAACGTGAGAGGAAACCCACCTCTTCGCAGGCACGACGCTTGCTGCCGACATAAATCTGCGAAGCCGGGTTTTCACCGACCAAAACCACTGCCAGACCAGGTGCACGTTTACCTGCCGCCAGACGCTGCTGAACCAATTCCGCAACCTCTTGCCGCACCTGCTGCGCAATCGTTTTACCGTCAATAATTTTTGCTGCCATCAGAGAGGGGATCCATCTGTTTTGAGTTAAATCGGGGATTGCGCCTATTTTGTCAGAAGCGCGCCCCGCTGTCAGGCAGAGATTCAATCGTTAAGGTGCAATCGTGCAATCACAGATGTTTTCCGCTGCGCCGGAATCACCCTTACCGGGTCATTCCCGGTTTATTCCTAAATCTTTCTGGTACTGACTGTGCCAGGATTGAATCGTGACACGGCAACTCATCTAAAAAAAGAAAGAGGAAATAATGAAAAAGACTATTATTGCACTGTCTGCTTTGCTGCTGGCTTCTCCGGTTTTTGCCGCAACGACCACCGATAACACCGTTGCTGAGGCACATAAAGGTGCCGATACCGCCAAAGAGAAGCTGCATCAATCCCAGAATGAAGGGGCTGAGATGAAGCTGAAGGCCAAACACGCCGCAGAAGGCGAGAGCAACTCAACCAGCAGCAAGGTTTCTGAAGGCAGCCAAAAGGCCTGGAACAAAACCAAAGAAGGCACCGAAAAAGGCTGGGATAAAACCAAGCAGGGTGCAGAAGAGTTGAAAAACAAAGTGACCAACTAAGGCGCTTGTTTAGTGACTCAGAAGATAAGCCCACTCTGGTGGGCTTTTTTGTGGGCGCATCTGGTGATGCCGGGCTTGTTGTGGCAGAAAAACGCATGCTGCTGACCTGATTGTCTGCTTCTTATGAGATAAACCTTAGTTACTGTTCATAACTTCAGCAGTGGGTTATTGCAGGCAGTAAAAACGTTGACTCAGCAGGATCGCACCGTATAATCCGACGCAATCACCATGCGCCCTTAGCTCAGTTGGATAGAGCACCGGCCTTCTAAGCCGTAGGTCACAGGTTCGAATCCTGTAGGGCGTACCAAATTCATATCAAGAGACGTCAATCGACGTCTTTTTTTATGCCTGAAATTCAGTGAATTAGCCGATTCATACTGGGTATCAGTGCAGTGATAAGATACGGTTTTTCCGGGATATCTGAACTGCCAGGCATTGCTTCACCAGGGATAGAATCGGTACAGCGCTACCAGCACTGCGATATTCACTATCACACTGATGAAGAAGTACGTTTTAAATGGCTGTTTTTGTGTTTTATGGCGAAAGAGTTGTTGGCCGAGAATGGCGCCAGGCCACCCACCGACAAAACCAAAGATAAGTAAGGTGGACTCGGGTACTCTGCGCCAGGCTTTGCGGGCCGCCACTTTATCCACGCCATAAACCATCAGCGCCAGCGCACTGGCGAGCACGGCCCACGTTGCAAAAGGGTGAGGAGAGAGCACGTTGCCCACCGCCGTCAGGATCAGAATAAAATAACAAAAGCGATTGAGGTTCATACCATTAGCCACTGCGGCACTCAGCCAAAAAGGATGTGTAACTATACCCGATTCAAATCTTTGGATCGTGGAATGCTGATAGCTTAAGAAGATCTCGTTTTACCGCGTTGCTTCCTTTAGCCCGTCCTCTCCTCTGAATGGCGATCTTTTTCCCATGCCACAGAGCGAGTTCGACGCCCCGATCTTGTTTGTTACGACAAACAAGGCGATCATTCATTATCCCCCCCATTTGATCAGAGTTCGATAAATGTTAATCACCACCGATGATGCAAGGACGTTCAATACGGATAGCCGCCTTGCCTGTACCCTGGCCGCCGTCGCCGGGGCGCTGAACGCCGCCGCTTTTGAAAGTGTTGGTTTTTTTGCGGCCAATATGACAGGAAATATCTCTTCACTGTCCGATCATCTGGCAAAAATCAACCTGAGTGCGTGCGTCTTCTTTCTGGCCATCGTATTACTGTTTATCGCGGGATCTGCATTCTCAACGCTGATCATTAATGCGGGCCGGAGGAGGGGTATCAGTACCATTTACGCGGTGAATATCTTTATTGAAGGTCTGGCGCTGATGGCGCTGGGGGCTGCTGAGACTGGATTGACGCTGGCATCTCCGGGTGCGCTACTGATCCTCAGCCTGAGTTTCCTGATGGGGTTACAAAATGCGGTGGTGACGCGCATTTCCAATGCGCGTGTCCGAACAACCCATGTGTCGGGAACGGCAACGGATATCGGTATTGAGCTGGCGATGCTGTTCGATGTCTTGCGACGTAAGGAATCGACTAAGAATACCCCTATTTACCTGGAGCGTCTGCGCCTGCATTTTTATACGGTGATGGCATTTTTCATCGGCGGTGTGGCCGGTATCTGGCTGTTCGACTGGTTGGGGTATTTTTTCCTGATAGTGATCGGCGCGGGGCTTCTTCTGTTGGCGATGAACACCATGTTCAGCAAACGGCTGTCGCCTGCACAGGGCAGTTAAGTCGCGCTGCGCCGCCAGCAACGGGCCGCCTCACTCGACGGCCCGTTTATGCGGGATCTTACCTGAGTGCGAGACGCCGCCGTTTGACTCCCTTTCCGGCCAGATACGCCAACGCACTGCACAGCAGGTAATAGATGACGCCAACAAACAGGAAGATCTCTGCGGGGTAGATCTGCACCCGGTTGTTGACCTGTCCGGCCACCGTTGTTAGCTCAGGAACGTTAACAATAAACGCCAGCGACGTGTCCTTCAGCAGAGAAATCAGCAATCCCAGGTAAGACGGCAGCAGATTCGGCCACGCCTGCGGCAGCATAATCAGGGTGAGGACCTTTATTTTGCTGAAGCCTGACGCAATCCCTGCTTCTGTCTGCCCGGCAGGCAGAGATTCCAGCCCGGCCAGCGTTGAGTGCATCACCGCCGCAGAGGTAAACCATGCCAGCGCGATAATCACCGTCAGCGGGCCGGGGATCGAACCACCAAATACCACCGGCAGCAGGAAGTAGAGCCAGAAAATAACAAAAATCAGCGGAATGCCCCGGATAAATGAGGCCCAGAGAAACAGCACTCTGCGCGTCCAGCCGCCGTAACGCCAGGCCAGCGCGGCCATCAGGACACCCAGCACCAGTGCCAGAAAACCGGCAGAGAGGGCCATGATTAACGTCAGTAATACGCCGCCCGGTTCCCCCTCCGCCACTCTTCCCCACAGCATATAGCCGAAATTATCGTGCAGTACTGAGTAATCAAATTCCATCTTCTGAATGCTCCGGCAGGGCGGATTTCACCCGCTTTGGCTGATGACGCTGCGGACGCTGAGGGCCAATCGCCGCCAACAATCCCCCCAAAATCAGGCCCAGCAACAGATACAGTGCGGTGCCCACCGCAAAGCCTTCAAAGGCGTGAGCGTTATAACTTTCAATACGGCTGACCTGGTAGGTCAGTTCGGAAAAGCCAATACCGGTCGCCAGCGAGGAGAGTTTCATCAGGTTAAGATACTGCCCGGTGACAGGTTGCCAGGCATTGGCCAGCGCCTGGGGCAACAGAATTTCCCGCAGCAGCGTCCAGCGGCTGAAGCCCTGTGAAATCGCCGCTTCGCGTTGGCCTTTCGGCACGGAATTCAGCCCGGCCTGTACCTCCTCCACTAAAAATGCCGCCGTGAACAGCCCCAGTCCCCAGACGACACAGAGAAACTCCGGCGTCAGCCAGCTAATATCACCGGGGAATGCAGCCCAGGGATGGATATCCCCGATGTAAAAACGCCAGCTCTGCGGCAGCGCGCCCCACGCGGCGAAATACCAGAACAGCAGCTGTACCAGCAGCGGCGTATTGCGAAACAGCGAAACAAACGCCGCCACGGCGCCCTGTGCGATGCGCGATGTACTCAGACGCATGACCAGCAGCAATACCACCAGTAGCGTGCTGAACAGGCTGGCAATCAGGCTGACGTAAAAGGTGGTAAGAAACCCGGAGATAATCCATTGCAGAGGCTGCCCGGTCAGCACGCCTGCCCAGTCGGGATGCCAGTTCACAGGCCCACCTGTGATTCAGGGTGCAGTGGGAACAACACCTTCTGCAGGAAACGCTGGGCGCGCGGATGGGTGGGGCGGGTAAAGAAGTCTTCTGGCGTGGCCTGCTCCAGAATTTCTCCGTCATCCATAAAAATCACCCGGTCAGCGATTTCGCGGGCGAAGCTCATTTCATGGGTCACCACAATCATGGTGATGCCGCTACGTGCCAGTTCGCGCATCACCAGCAGCACTTCACCGATCATCTCCGGGTCAAGCGCTGAGGTCGGCTCATCAAACAGAATGATGTTCGGATCGGTCGCCAGCGCCCGGGCAATCGCCACGCGCTGCTGCTGGCCGCCGGAGAGTTGCTCAGGGTAATGCTGTGCCTTATCGGCCAGCCCGACGCGCGTCAGTAAGGCCAGCGCTTTTGCCTGCGCCTGCGTTTTCTTCCAGCCGTGTACTTTGATCAGCGCCAGGCTGACATTGTCCTGCGCGGTCAGGTGGGCGTAGAGGTTGAACTGCTGAAACACAAAACCAATATGGGTCCTCAACTGCTGGAGTGCCGCGCCTTTCAGCCCACGCGTTGGTTTACCGTCAATCAGGATCTCGCCGTCGCTGACGGTTTCCAGCTGGTTGATCAGGCGGATCAGCGTCGACTTACCGGAACCTGACGGACCGCAAACGGCCACGACTTCACCGCTGGCCACGCTGAGATTGACCGCGTTGATCACCTGATGGTGACCAAAAGACTTACTGACCCGGCGGAATTCGACGGCGGTGGGCTGCGCCGGTGATGAATGTGAAAAAACCGCAGACGCCGCTGCGGTTGATAAATTTTCTTGCTGCATGTGTGTTACCTGGCTGATTATTTTGCTTCGATTTTGAATAACCGGGGTTGTGGCGATTTGGTCTGCGGGCCAAACCAGCTGTCATAGATGCTGACGGCCTGACCGTTTTTTTCCAGGTTTAACAGCTCGTCATTCACCACTTTCAGCAGGCTGGCTTCGCCTTTTTTCACACCCACGCCAATCTCTTCCTTGCTCAGCAACTCAGGCAGGACTTTGTATTTGGCTTTATCCGGTGCGCCATCCAGCAGCCCTGCGAGAATGGTGCTGTCCTGGGTAATTGCCTGCACGTTGCCATTACGCAGAGCAGACAGCGCCAGTGGGATATCGTCATACGACAGCACGCGTGACTGCGGGAAACGGTTATGCAGTTCCTGCTCGCCGGTGGTGCCTTTTACTGCGCCGATGCGTGCCGTGGCGTAGCCATCCAACTTATCCGGTGAGCTGACGGGCACCAGGAACTGCTGTCCGGTGACAAAGTAAGGCACCGAGAAATCGATCACTTTTGCACGCTCAGGCGTGATGGTGATATCGGCCACAATCAGGTCTGCTTTGCCTGACTGCAACAGCGGGATGCGGTTAGCCGGGTTAGTCGGCACCAGTTGCAGCTTTACGCCCAGGGTTTTTGCCAGTGCTTTAGCGAAGTCGACGTCATAACCCACGATCTCGTGGGTTTTAGCATCCACCGAACCAAACGGCGGGTTGGCGTCAAAGGTGGCGATTTTCACCACGCCGGCTTTTTTGATATCCGCCAGTTGGTCAGCATGAACGGCGAAAGTGGTGATGCTGGTCAATGCCAGCAGCAGCGCGGCAGAAAGGCGGGTTTTATTGAATGAGCTGTTTTTGCGTGTCGCCGTAATCATAGTTTTTCCTTATGTATAGTCTGAAGGGGGGATAACCCCGTTTTCCTGAATGCAGGTGATAGTTATTATTTTCTTTTAGGATTGATAGCGTTACATAAAGGGAAAAGGGCGGCTACAAACAAAAAGGTATATCACCCGCCAAATAATGCATAAGTAAAACATCTGTATTGTGCGGGTTGCTCAGGTGTTGGCAGGGCGTTAGCGGCGGTGAGTCACTATTGACGGTGTTTTTAATGTAGTTTAGAGGGCAGCAGAATAAACCTCACGGCAAAGGTGCCAGAAATGAACAGAAAAGTAATGTGGTGCCTGGCGCTGGCGCTGCTCACCGGATGTACCGCTTCCGTCGGAAAGAACTTCGATGATGCCCAGCTGGCAAAAATCCATCATGACGTGACGACAAAGCAGCAGCTGATCGCGCTGTTTGGTCAGCCCTCTTCGGACACGCCTTTTCCGCAGGGGCAGAGCATTCTGATGTGGACCTGGAGCCAGGCAAAAACCGGATCGACCACGGAAGGCAGAACGCTGACGATTCGCCTGCAAAACGACAAGGTGAAGAGCTATACGGTGAGTAAAACCTGAGCCGGTGCTTGATGGCGTTTTTAACGGGTTTGGGCAAAGCAAAGAAGGGAAGTGCTGGAGCGGCCAACGGGAATCGAACCCGTGTCATCAGCTTGGGAAGCTGAGGTAATACCATTATACGATGGCCGCAGAGCGGGAGGGATACTACCACAGGTCTGGCAGGAAATGTTGAGTCATATCAAAGATAAATCGGTGGGTTCATCATTGTTCAGCCCGAAGAGTGTCTTTTCCGGGGAAAACCACGCTGTACTCGCAAAGTGAAGCTCGGGAGTACTACGTTGGATTGATGTTAACCCTGAGATCGCATTCCGGGTTGGCCAGACGTAAATTCTGCAACAATTGATTAATTTGAGCAGCGGTAAAGGAGTTGGTGTGGTAGTGCGTCATTTCATAATGCACCAAAGTCTCGAAATTATACGTATCGAGTCGCTGATGTAAGAATGTGCACAGTTCCGGTCCCAGCACTTCTACCTGTTTGGAATAAATGGTGCGCAGAATTTTAATCAATGAGCCTGGCTCATTGGGGGTCTGGCTTAGGACCAACTCCAGACGCCGTTCGTGAAGATCCTCCAGGTAGTTTTCCGGGCTGATCACCTCTCTGCTGTGGATATCATAAAGAATGGCATCCCATGTCATGAGTGTTGTTTTAAACAGACTGTGCGCGCCTTCAAGAGGAATAAGATTTTCTTTAAAGGCCCAGGTATCTGACAGGCACCACACATCAAAATCCATATCGTGATAGTGAAAACGGATACCACCCAGTTTGGTAGAGGCCAGGTTTTGCACATCGATGGTTGAAAGAAGGCGTAGCAGATCCTCGCGGTTACTGTCGACCACGATATCGATATCAGAAGTGAAACCTTTGCGACCAAAAAGCCCTATGTCGCGGATCATTCCACCGAAGATCCACGCGCGATTGTGTTCGGCCAAAGTGTCAATCAACACTCTGGCCGCCTTCCCTTCATAACCGGAAAGGAAAAAATCGTCGATACGGCGTTTAAGGTGCTTCTGGTTTTTGACGACTTTCGTATTCATAGAGCGATTTTAACTCATCATGAAGATCCATCAAATAGCTGTCGGTCATCCCTGCAATAGCATCCGTGAGCAGCTGTGCTTCTTTGTACAATCTTGGTAACGTATTTTTCGGGTCTTCAAAGATCCGCCGATAGTTCTCTGAAATGCGCCCATAAGCGTAGCGGCCAAAAGGCGTATCTGAGCGGTGCGTAGTCTGAGGTGTTAAGTCCGGCTGACTCTTCGCCAATTCTTTTTCCTGGTCTTCCTCCGCACGGGTTTTATGCCCATGAATCCCAACCCACAGCATATCCATCAATCCCTGAATATAGTTTGAGCCTTTCAGCTCAAGTTCCAAAACTGAACGATGGCGGTAGCCGCGAGTTTTATCGAATTCTTTCAATGCGTCACAGAGCTGCGCACCGCGACTGATTCCCATCAAATCTTTGATGTCACAATCGTCACGAAGAACTGACTGATGATGTTTATGGAAAGCATCGACAGCGGCATTGATCAGGGCGCTCGTTGCGTACACCCGGAACATCTGCATGCTCATATCATTGAGTTCAGCAGGGGAAAGGTCACTTTCCTTTGTTTTCCATCCCTGATTTTTTTCTTCGGTTTTTTTAATAACGAGATTAATCTCCGAATCATCATTGACATTCCAGCATTGCAGAAAATTAATCAGGTCGTGGTAGGAAGCAAGGCCTTTTTTCACCGTGTCTTCTGCATCCAGAACGGAATAGGCAATATCATCACAGGCTTCCATAATATAGGTCAGTGGATGGCGCACTCCTTCACTTAACCCGGTTCTATCCCAGACCTCGCGGACAACTTCATATTCTGAATGGAAGAAACCCTGTTTTTTCCACAGTGTTTTATTTTTTGTGTAAGATGGTTGTGGGTATTTAATTAAGGCCGCCAGGGTTGCATAGGTCAGATTAAGGCCGTACTGGTCATTGAGTATCTGTAATTTGGTGACCAACCGAAAAGTTTGCGAGTTACCATCGAACTTGAAAAAATCATTATAGATTTGTTTATTTTCCTCATCATCAACCAGCGGTTCCAGATGGCGTATAAACCAGGAACGCATTGCTGCTTCACCCTGATGGCCATACGGGGGATTACCTAAATCATGAGCCAGCCCAATGGCTGCAAGGAGTGCCGGGACATCGCGTTCAACAGAGATGCCCTCCAGGTGGCCAAAAATCTCTTGTTTCAGGTCAAACGCCAGCCTCATACCAATCCCACGCGCAAAGTTAGCAACTTCATGCGAATGAGTTAAACGGGTACGGACACTGTCATTACGGTCCAGAGGAAACACTTGTGTTTTGTCCGCCAGACGACGGGTGGGAGCAGAGAAAAGAAGTCGGTCGTAATCACGCTCTATTTCCTGACGCCCTTTGCTTAACGATAAGGTGTCAGCTTGAGTATGCGGTGGATTGTTTTTTTCTTTATCTTTACGGCGTGCACTACAAAGAAGATTTTGCCATTCCATCATCATTTCCTTGATATTTACATGGAAGTTAAAAATATCAAATAACATGAAAGTGGTCTATTTGTTTGGCGAGTTAGAGTGGTAAATGTAATGATGCGCACACTTATTTGTAACGATGTTGTGTTATCTCACTATGTTGGCAGTGTGAGTGGTTTTTTTATAACGAATAGAATGTCATAAACAATAAAAACAAAAAAGCCGACTCATCTGTCGGCTAAGTTCTGCAGATACTCAACTATTATGCCATCAGGTTTACCTGGCGCCATCGTCGACATTTCTGCCTTCCCGACACCCCCCCGACATGACAACCATCGACAGGGCGGTAAAATTCTTTAGGAAAAACATCAGTATTGCAGTTCATACCTCATCCCTTGAGAGCTAGAACCATACATAGGTTGCCAGACAGTATGCCAGTGTCAGTGACAGCAGAATCAGCTCTGCAGGTTTAATCAGGTACATGAAAGGTCCGTACAGTTCAGGATGAGTGCTACTTACATCGGTCTGTTTCACTGAAACTTTAGGGATCCCTGCCTGGAAACATGTCAGTTCAGGTCATGTATCTGGTGGTTAAAGCGCCTGGCTACAGGCCTGATGCTGTTTGCGACGCCCTTTATCTTCGTACATGGCGGCATCCGCATCGTGTAAGGCGCTGTCCGGGGTGCTGACGGACGGATCGACGTGAATAATACCGATGCTGGCACCCGCATAATCTATCTTCGTGCCCGACAGATAATAGCTGCCGATCAACCGTGCCGAAAGACGATTTTTGAATGCCGTTACGGATGCGGTCTGAGCGTCTGAGACATCAAGGGTGGCAATAATAAATTCGTCACCGCCCAGGCGTCCCAGCACATCATCCTCGTGCGCCAGCTCTTTCAGACGCTCGCCAATGGCCTGCAAAAACTCATCCCCTGTTTTATGCCCGTAACGATCGTTAATCTGCTTGAATCCGTCGAGATCGATAAAGGCCATCAGCAGAGGATGTGTTGTGTTGCGTGCATGGGCGAACAGTTTCGGCAGGTGCGCGAACACGGCCCGGCGATTGGGCAGGCCGGTCAGTTCATCCGTAAAGCTGACAGCGGTCAGCATGGCGTTGGCTTCCTGCAGTTCTTCTAACAGCTGCTCTTTACGGATGTACTGGGAAATCAGTTCGGCAAACAGGTTAAGCATCTGCTCGGCACGTTCGGACAGTTGCTGCGCCTGAGAACTGGCTGCGCAGAGCGTACCGTATAATGCGCCGTCGCCCAGCATCACCGGAGTACTGACATACGTGGTGATCCCCAGCGCTTTTGCCGCTTCAGAATCGCCCCAAATCGCAGGAACATCACAGGTGAAACGCCGCCCTTCGTCCAGGGCACGTTTACACAATGTGTCTTCCCAGGGGACAGAAAGGCCTTCCGGGATCTGCATTGTTTTGCTGTTACGCGCGTACACAACGTGCTGCCTGATGCCGTCCGCGTCGATATGGGTCAGATAGGTGGACTCCATTTCGGTGACCAGCTCCAGCATCTCTAACAGCTGGCGCACGAACCCTTCGAGCGTTTTTTCCGATCCAAGCGCGGTGGAAATGCGCTCAATCAAATTTTCCTTCATAGGCCAGATTTCCCGGGTAGTGGTGTGGAGATAAAATAACGCAAGGCATGCTGTGTGAATAAAGGGTAACGCTTTATATTTATTGGTTTTTATCGACGTTTATTCAGGTGTCATAATATCGGCCTGAAGCCGCGAGTTTAAGTCTATCATCGGATTGTGGAGGAAAACATTGAGAGGAACAGGAAAAAGGTGGGGCTTTAGGAATAAACTGATTAAAGCAGGGCCGGATAGCACCGGCCCTGCTGAGTTTATCGCAGGTTCGCTAACGTCATATTCTGTGGCCCGTTAAACAGGTCGTTTTCCAGCGTGGTTTTCTCATTCTCTACCTGGAAGCGGGTGACCGACTGCTGCAAATTCGCTACCTGCTGTTGCAGGGAACTGGCCGCCGTTGCCACCTCAGAGACCAGTGAGGCGTTCTGTTGTGTCACGCCGTCCATCTGATGAATGGCAATATTAATCTGCGAGATGCCGCGCGTCTGCTCCCCGGAAGCCAGCATCACTTCATCCATGATTTCGACCACTTCTTTCACGTCGACCATCACTTCATTCATGGTGTTGCCCGCCGTTTTCACCAGCCCGACGCCCTGTTCAATGCGGCGAAGAGAGTTATCGATCATTGAGCCGATCTCTTTCGCGGCCGTTGCGCTACGCTGAGCCAGCACCCGCACTTCAGAGGCCACCACCGCAAAGCCACGACCGGCTTCGCCTGCGCGCGCCGCTTCCACTGCCGCGTTCAGCGCCAGCAGGTTGGTCTGGAAGGCAATGCCATCAATCACGCCAACAATATCACCGATTTTAGCCGAACTCTGTTCGATGGCGCTCATGGTCGACACCACATCAGACACCACATTGGCGCCGCGTGAAGCCGATGCCGAGGCTTTCTGCGCCAGTTCGTTGGCTTTGCGCGTGTTGTCCTCGTTGTTTTTGACCGTCGCCATAATCTGTTCCATGCTCGACGCGGTTTCATCCAGCGAGGCCGCCTGCTGCTCGGTACGGCTGGAGAGGTCGATATTGCCGGAAGCGATCTCCTCAACGCCTGCACCAATTGCGTCAGTACCACTACGCACGACCAGCACCATATTTTCCAGCCCGTCACGCATACGCTGTACGGCGGCAAACAGGTGAGCGATCTCATTTTTGCCGCTGGCATCAATACGCGCACGTAAATCGCCTTCAGCGATGCGGTCAAAAACCGTAATGGCATTGTTCAACGGTTTGACCACCAGGTTGGTCATCACTGACCAGGCCAGCCCGGCCACCAGCAGGGCGCAGGCGATAGCGCAGTAGAGGATGAACTGCATATTGCTCACCCGATCGTTGGAGTCTTCATAGGCGATATCAATGCTCTTCAGCTTAAAGGCGACCAGGGATTTTGAGGCTTTATCAAAGGCGGCATAGAGTGCGGTCGACTTCCCGGCACGCTGGCGATAGTCGTCCAGATTACCCGCTTCCAGCGCGGCAAACGCCGGGTCAATAAAGGTTTTCATCAGGGTGTCGCGTGCGGTGGCCATTTCTGTGGCAATCACCTGTTCTTCTTCTGACTGCGGGTATTTCAGATAGTCCTGCCATTTCACCCCGGCACTCTCTACTTTGCCTCTGGCGCGTTCTAAGGCGATTTTGGCTTTCTCCGTGTCGCCATTGACCATCAGTGATTCATACAGACGTAAATCTAATCGGCCGCGCAGGAGCAGCTCGGAGCTTTCATTCAGTGCGACCAGCCCTGGCAGTACTTCGGTATCCACGCGGGCAAACGATTTATTGCCCGACTGGACTGCGACCAGCCCCAGCACACCAACAAAAAGTAATAATGCGGCTAATGAAAAAATCATTGCGCTGAGCGCGGTGCGGATCTTTATTTTACGAAACATAGCGGATTCCCTGTTGCCGTCTTGATAATGAGGAAAAAGAGTGGTGTCGGAAATAAAGGCATAATAAAAAATAAAAGACCGGACGCGATACGTGTCGCTTCCGGTCAGGTACGGCTGTTAATGATTCGGGTGTTCCCGGGTGCTGGCTAAAAATGACTTCAGTTTCTCGTTATAAAACTTTGCTGACATCATGGTGCCATGTCCGCTGGTCTCTGCACTGGCCGGAATAAGCCATAGCTCGGCCTTTTTTATCTTGTTTAATTCGCGGTTCAGCGTGCCGGTTTCTACCGGGTTGCGTTCATCATCAGCTGAGTTAATGATCAGCATCGGTGCGGTGATACGGTTTAATGCAGGTTGCGCATTATAATTCGCTGACGATCCCCAGATATAAATAAAGTCGTTGGCGTCTGAAGTCAACGGGGCGGCCAGGCGTTCGTCAACCAGCTTATCGGCCAGCGCACGCGTTGGCGCTTTATGCTGATACGCCAGCGTGCCGCCGGTGGTGGCAATACTGAACATAATGCTGGCCGTTTTCAGCGCGGGTGGCTGCTGACGGTAATTGCCTTCAGCCCAGGCCGGATCGCCCTTGATCGATTCAATCAGCATGCGGCGCATCATCCAGTTCCGGCCGGATAACTCAGCAGGCTGCGATGCCATTGGCACCAGGGCATCCATCATGCCCGGGTATTGTTCACCCCATAGCCAGGTTTGCATTCCCCCCATCGAATAGCCCATTACCAGGCGTAGATGGGAAATGCCAAGCCCTTCTTTAACTAAGCGATATTGCGCGGTGACCATATCGTTATAATCGTAGTGCGGAAACGCCATGCGCAAACCGTCGGATGGTTTGGATGATTTTCCTGACCCAATACTTTCCGGCATGATGATAAAATATTTGCTGATATCCAGCGCCTGGCCGGGGCCAAATAATTCGCCGCCAAATCCCTGGGCTAATAGTGCTTTTATTGGCTGGTTAGTTCCGTGAAGTAATAATACAGCAGGTTTACTACTGTCACCCAGCGTGTAGTAATGAATGCGCAGGTCTTTCAGTTTTTCACCGCTGTTAAAGGTGAATTCCGGTGCAACCCAGTCGGCTTCTTTCGGTGATAACACCGTGCTGACTGCCTGTGTTAAAGGTGACAGGCTTAACAGAATGAGGCCTGTTAACCCTGATACGATACGGTTAGCCATAAAAACAACTCATCGGTAAGGAAGGCGTATTAGATGGCCGATGTTAATGTCAATTGAGATAAATCCCAATAAACATAAACATCTTCAATGATAAAAACAGATTATGTTCTGATTGTTGCTGTTTACGCGAGATGTTTTCCAGCGAATTTTTATTACGCTAACACATCCGATATTCCACTTTCGTCTTCCCTGAATATTTCTTTAGTCACGTTTTCATCTTAATGTCATTTCCCTGTCACTTACCTCCCTACTGGAAAAGCTTAGTTCAATATCTTTGTTCGTTCTGAACGGAATGTCGGGTATCTCTGTCTGTCACCTGACAGGAGGATGGTATGTTTCAGGCAGCATCATTATTAACCGGGGCCGCAGCGCTGCCGGAGGTGTGGCGATCTGCCATTATCAGCAAGATTGGCCAGGCCAATGTGAAACTGATCCGCATGGGCGGAGACGGGATACCGGATGAAGTGCATGAGCATTTTGCCGAGCTGCTGGTGGTGATTGACGGGCAGATGGATCTGGAGGTTGACGGGCAGGTGGTGATGCTGAAAAGCGGTGACTATTTTGTGATACCACCGGGCAGCCCTCATCGGGTATTGCCCGGCAGCAGCGGCACATTACTGCTGGTGGATGCTGATTAGGCATTACCAGGCGAGTAATTTTCCGCTGTAATCAATGTAGTGGTGCCCGCCTTTGCTACGCCAGGCGACCAGCTGATCGGCAATGCCACCCGCGCTCTGGGCCACCGTCAGCGGGGCATTTTTTCCGCCCATATCGGTTTGCACCCAGCCCGGATGCACGCAGAGCAGCGTCTGGCCCTGGGCGTCGGTTTTTGCTGACAACCCACGCGCCAGCATATTCAGCGCCCCTTTGCTGGCCGCATACAGCGGATACGTTGCATCAGGGTTTTCATTCAGACTGGCGAGCTGCGAGGTCATCAGTGCCAGAATGCCGCTGCGCGCTTTAACCTGAGGCAGCAGCGCTTCAGCACAACGCAGCGGCGAGAAGGTGTTGGTCATAAATAGCGCCATTAACTCTTCATCGCTGGTGCGTGACAGCGTTTGATGCTCCGGGCCATAGACGCCTGCATTAATAAAAACCACATCAAACGACTGACCAGCCAGCCCACTCACTAATGCGTCACGCTCATCGGGCAGATTAATATCCAGCGTCAGCCAGCGGATGGCCGCCGCACTGTCCGGCGTGTCCTTGCGCGTGGTGGCGGTGACCTGCCAGCCGCGTTCGGCCAGGGTGTTTGCCAGGCCTAAGCCGATACCGCGCGAGGCGCCAATGATTAATGCCTGTGGAGTTGTCATTATCGGGTCTGCCTTATGGTGAGAGGGAAAATCTGACGGGTATTCTGTTATGTCCTGCCAGGCACAGTAACAAAAACCCGTCAGTTCAGGCAAACGTCACGGACGCGGTTACTTCAGCAAGTCGACCAGCTTAGTGATGCCGTCGTATGCCTGCTGCCAGGTCGGCATATCATCCCAGCATGCGGGGCGCGAAGACTGGTTGAGCTGCAGGTCTGGCACATCATTAATCAGGAAACCGCCCCCACGCAGATAGAACCCCTGCAAGTCACAAACCCGGCTGAACTTAGTGGAGGAGGGCGTCATAAAATCAGCAATCTTTTTCAGATCGCTGCGCGTTTTCGCCAGGGCGGAGGGCGATGTGCTGAAGCTGCGAATATCATTAGCCAGCTCCACCACTTTGTCATCGTGGATAGCATCATCAATATTGATAAATGCGCCGTTGCTGACCCAGCTCACCAGGTAACCTGCGCAGGTTTTCGCTTTGTCCTCCGCGCATTTTAGCGGTTCCAGGATGCCAGGGCGAAAATCAACGGTGGCCAGTCCGGCCTTTTTGACATCCGACAGGTTTTTAATTTCTTCCTGAATCAACGTATGGCAGCTTTTATCTTCACTGTAGGCTGCCTGTTTGCACACCAGCAGCCCGATGGTCGGAATACTCTTAATCTGGCAGGCCATCTTATCTTCACCAGAAGGCGTGCTGGCGCAGAAAGAAGGGTAGCTGATATCAGGTTTGATACTGTTAATCTTGTTTTCTGCCTGCGAAAAATCATCGGCATAACTGCTGGCTGATGTGATGGACAACAGAACAAACAGGCTGAGGATAGAACTTTTCATCGTGTAGCTCCTGCAATCAGTAGGGGGAGGGGCATTGGGGAAACGCAATAGCTGCGAACCGTGCAGATATGCCGGATCACGGCCAGTACGGTCTGGTTTAACTGCTCTGCCAGTGGGCTGAACAGGCTGAGGTCAATCGCTTGCTCGTCGGGCTGTGGCGACACGCGCAGTGCATCGCCATAGAACTCTTGCAGTCGCTGCGCCAGCGCGGCATGTGATGGCGGAAAGACGATCGTCTGCTGGCCGTCCCAGGGGGCGGAATGCCGTTCTGGAGCCGGGTAACGTTGGCTAAAGGTGGCAGGATGGCGCACCGAGCGCATCTGTTGCAGCAGCTGAAAATTGTCGCGGTAGTGCGGATTGGCAGCGATATGCTCCCCCTGGCGGCAGTAGCCGGAGGATTGCGGATGATACAGATGGAAAATCGTTCGCTGTCTGTCGGCGGTGTAGTCTATTTTTCCCAGAACGCCGACCTTATGGAACCATGCGTTATCTTCGCCGCCCCAGCCCTGAAACGGCTCCGGCATCCCGCCGTGATGCAGGATAAAATCGGTACGCACCAACACTGCACCACCCTGTGCGCCCTTGCGGCTGTAAAACTGATGTACCGGCTGACAGTCGGCGGGCTGAAGGTTGCCCAGTTGGATCTGTTCGCTCTCTTCCGCGCTGAGGTAATCGACCCTGTCCCAGGGGATCAGGCAGTCCAGTCTGCGGCTTTCGCACTCTTTGCGCGCCTGTTGGACAAAATTTTCCGGCAGCAGCAGGTCGCTATCCAGCCACAGCAGGTGCCCGGTGCTGACAAAAGGCAGTGCAATATTCATCGCGCGTGATTTACTGAAAGGCCGATCGGTGCAGGCAAACAGATAGTCGTCGGCCAGCTCGCTGGCGATGTCGCGGGCATGTGGCTGGCGATCCAGCTCGACCACAATCACTCGCTGCACATCAGCCTGACTTTTCAGCGCCTGTAGTACGCTACGCAACGGTTGCAGGCGCCCTTTTCCGGCAAAAGGAATAATCACGCTGACCCCGGCGATGAGCGTGTGCTGTGTCGGCAGACACGGCGGGGCGACGGGCACGGGGTGCGGCTGCCGCTGTGGTTCTGGGAAGGCGGTGGCAGGCATCATTTTTTGGCGTGCCTGCTCCAGTGCTGGCAACCAGAACTGCCGCCACTGCGCTGTGAAGTCCCAGTGTTGCAGGAGCCACTGGCGGTTACGGGCGCCGAGTTCACTCAGGCGCTGCGGGCCGAGCGCGATCAGCTCGGTCAGTACCGCTTCCAGCGTGTCGAGGCTGGCACAGACAAACGGCGATGGGCTGTTGTCGGTACACTGCGTAAACACCTCGCGGATAGCGCTTTCCAGCCCCAGGCCGTTAATCACCACCGCACCCGCTGCCAGCCCCTCAAGGCTGTTGCGGTGATAGCTGCCGGTCACACACTCATCAATCACAATATGCGCACGACGCTTAAGATCCATCGACTGCCGGAAGCTGACCTGGCCTGAACCGGTGGTCAGTAGCTGTAGCGGGTAGCGCTGTGCCAGCCGTTGTAGTATGGCCAGGGTCGTGGCGTAACCTTTTGAATGCCAGTAGAGGCGGTGCCCGGTAGGGTATTTCTCATGTTTTCCGCTGGGGGTATAGGCAATGGTGATACGCGCCTCTTTTTCCCCTGCGTTAAACAGCGGGTTCCACAGCGGCACCGGATTGGGCACGGCACACCACTGCGAAAATTCGGGGAGCGACGCCTGATACTGAGCCACCACCATGCCCGGCAAGCCCCGTTTTACAAACTGCTGATCGACATTCCACATATAGTTGTGCGCCAGGGTGATCACCGGCTTATGACGCAAAATTTCATTATGCTGTGCGGCGGTGTGCCCGTTATGGACCACCACCACATCGGCTGCTTCCAGCAGTGAGCGGGCGACATCGGGCTGCTGCTGCCACTCGACATCGCGCTCAAACTCCACGCCGTTACCATACTGATGCGTTGCCCATACCGTCCGGCAGCGGTGCGGCGTACAGCGTTCGATGCACTCACTTAATAGTTTGGGTACCCCGGCGACCGGGGTGGTGGCATAGGAGACAATATTCAGCGATTTGGCCGTTTTCGCCTGGGCGGCGAAGGCGGCCAGCGGCTGCCGGGGCAGGGTGTCCACGGCGCTGGTTTCACTGAGGTTGACCAGCTCCACGCCCTGGCGTGCGCAGGCGTCTGCCAGGCGGGCGTACTCCTGGCGGATACGGGCGATCTCGCCGGTTAACGCGTGTCGTCCGGTGTGGGCAAAAAAATGATGGTCGGTGAAGTCAACGCCGATCAACCCGATGCGCTTCGCCCCCATAAACAGCGCCAGGCAGGCCGCGACATAGGTTGAATTGCGCGTGTACGGCAACGAATCCGTAGCGCTGACGTCAACGCCCCCGCGCTGACCCAGCAGAAAACGCACCACATTTGGATGGTCAATTCCCAGCTGCAAATGGGTAAAAACCGCCTGCGCCCGCGAACCGGCAATCGGGGCAAACCGTTCGGCGGTAAACTGCTGACGGCCATTCAGTACCACCAGGTAATCGGGGTGAAATTTGCGCCCGATATCATTCACCCCGATGGTGATGTAGTGCTCTGCCTCATGAAGCTGGTTCAGAGAGCTGCCGCAGCCGCAAACCAGGATGCTTTCACCGGCATGGCGCTGCTGAAAATCGGCTAAGCGGGTAGGAACAGGCTGAATACTGAACCCGGTCGGGCGCATTGTGACCATAACACTCCCCCTCTAAAGGTGGTTAAACAGCACAGGAATACAATTAATCTGCACCAGCGGCAGTTGCTGGCCATTAACGGAGCCGAACAGCGTGAAGGCGATCTGGACTTGTGCCTGCAACTCCGGTAAATGGCTAGCCTGATACCACTGCCAGACCTCTTCTGCCACCTGGTCTGCCAGGGTATCCGGCGAGGCGCTATCCAGTTGCAGGGCGTTGATCAGCTGTACGGGTGACTCCATCAGCAGAGCGGCACCGGGAACCAGCGCACAGGCATAGTTTATTTGCAGATTAATCATCGGGTTAACGCCCAGATCGCTGACGGCTGTCAGTGGCGTCATTATCTGCTGGATGATCTGTTGCAGTACCGCCAGGCTGATCGCCGCAACATGAACCTCCGGCAGGCTGTCGCGTTCAATCAGAGGGACCAGCGGGGCCGGGAAATGAATGCTGTCGGTCTGATAGACAAACAGAGGATTGGTGGTCTGCCCCGGCACCAGGTCGGCATTGCGGACGGTCCAGGCGGTAAACTGCGCACTCTGATAATCGAGGATCGCCAGCGGTTCCCATGCCAGCGTGGTGCGGGTAAAGACGGGCGGTTGTTTCAGCGTGAAAGAGAGGCTCCACCAGCCGTCCTGTTGCTGTCTGGCCTGGCTCCGATCGGGCTGCCATACGGTGTTCCCGCCCAGTTGAACCGATGGCCAGATGGCCGGATTGTTACCGCCCTGCTCGGTACGTGCCAGCAGCATAAGGGTGCTGCCACGGTAGCTGAGGCAGAAATGGTCGATCTCATTAAGCTGAGCGGCCAGCATCCGGGGCAGGTCCCAGTGGGTCGGCCAACTGTCAGCAACCTCCTCGACCCGTGCCAGGAAGCGTTCTACCACGGTGGAGGCGCTGCCGGTCAGGTTGCCGTAGGCCTGCTGCTGAATGCTGTCCAGTTCGGACGACAGCTCCGGCCAGTCGCGTGTAAAGCGTGCCAGTGCGGCGAACAGGTTATCAAGCAGCTGCGCATTTTGTTGCTTGTGGCTGAGCAGCATCGGCTGATTGGGCAGCAGATTGCGGGTAAAGTCGAAATAGAACTGATCCTGATCCTGTAGATCCAGTGACACCTGAACCTGATAACGCCATTGCAGTGCCTGGGCAATTTCATCGGCTAACGAACCGGGGCTGGACGACGGTGACGC
Source organism: Erwinia sp. AnSW2-5 (assembly GCF_045107195.1). Lineage (NCBI taxonomy): Bacteria > Pseudomonadati > Pseudomonadota > Gammaproteobacteria > Enterobacterales > Erwiniaceae > Erwinia > Erwinia sp. AnSW2-5. Next base: position 46,270 of record NZ_JBJGXA010000013.1, on the reverse strand, counting down.
GATGGTCACGCCGTTACCCTGTTGCGAAACCAGCATCGGCATGGGCGGCTCAAACGGCAGTGGGATCGGGATGATCGCCTGATCCTGCGGTGAGCCGATGGATGTAATCGGCATCTTCAGCAGCGGGCAGTCCGGCAGAATAAACTTCAGCCAGCTGCTGGGGACGTAGCCGTCCTGGGCGTGATCCGGGGCGAAATCATGCTGCAGATAGCTGGCCTGATAGGCTAACGGCAGCGAAATAGAGGATTGATCGCCCGGTTTTGCCACCGTCAGCAGGCTGGTGGCCCACTGGGAGCCGGTTGCCAGATCCAGAGTGACCGGCGTGAACTGATACAGCTTGCTGTTCTCTGATTCGGGTGAAACGGAGGCAGGCTGTTGCAGGCTGCCATAGAGCTGCGGTGCCTGCTGAGGGCTGACATCGTCAGCAATACCCTGCACGGTAACGCTGACCGGGGTCTGCACAATGGTCGAAACGGTGTAGGCACTGGAGAGGTTTTCCAGCAACGCCTGCTGTAACCGCAGCTGCGCGCTGTGCAGATCTCCGGTCCCCGTCTCTTTTTCCAGCACCGGCACCAGCCCGGAAGGGATCGCCTTTGCCAGCTGCTGTTTTTGCTGCATCAGCCGATCGTAATAATCGGTCTGATTCTGCGCATCGAGCAGCGCCACGGCAACGCCCATTGTAGGTGACAGGAAGGCATCAAAGGCGCTAAAGAAACGGCTGGCCCAGGCATCCATATCGACATCGTTATACTGCATATTGTCGACCATACCGCTGCGCGGAATGGTATTCAGCGGGCGCAGCGCGAAGTAGAGAGGGTCGCTGGCAAAGGTAATATTAAATCCCTGGCTCTCACTGAAACGGACTGACCAGAGATCCTGCGGCTGCGTGCTGTCGCTGCTTATCTGCTCCCCGGCACGCTGGGCGAGTTTCAGACAGCCCTGCTTGCCATCGAACCCGGCAAAAGCCTGCTCAAAATTCAGGGCAAATGTATTCAGGCTCAGGTCATCGCTGTCCGGGCTGGCAGTGGCAGACACGGACCCGGCAGGAGGAGCCATCGTCAGCCGTGCCAGCAGCGGATAGCTGACCTGACAGACCTGCGGCAGTTTTTCCACCACGTCGCTGTCCACCCGATCGCTATCGCGCCACGCGCCGATACTGACCCCAATATCGACGATATCGTGTGCCTGTTGCATCAGCAGGGCAAACGGCAGGCAGAAGGAGAACGTCTGGGTCAGAGGAGGTGCGTCCGGCGAGGTGACGGCCGCTGACGGGCTGCCGTGAATATGGCGGTTAATCTCCCCGAGGATCAGATCGGAGAACGTCAGCAGCATCGGGGTCGGGTCATCGGGCAGCGCGCCATTCAGCAGGCTACAGGTCAGGGTGAAATGGGTCTGCGGGTCGTTGAGCTGGTCAACAATGCGCAGGAATTTATCGCGCATGGTGCACCATTGTGACAGAGGGCTGTCACCGGGCGAGGCCTGCGTATCAACAATCCCGGGGCTGAACTCCAGTTCAATCCGCAGCCAGGCACTGTCCGCTGTGTTGTGGCGAAAAGCGTAGCTGCTTTTTAATCCCGGCCACTCGCCCAGTGCGATCAGCGGGTCGCTGTACAGCGGGGTAAAACTGTCGCTATGCGGCGCGGTCAGCGGGTTGCCGTACATATCGCACAGGCGGAATGACAGGTTGGCTGTCTGGCCGATAATCGCATACGGGTTGCTGCTGGTGGTGCAGAACGGCACCAGTGGCACCAGCTGTTGCAGCTGCCATTGTGCCCCTGGAGAGGTGGACGTCGCGTTATCCGTTGGGCCGACGGGCAGGCTCCACACGGAGTCACGGTAGGTTGTGCCATCACCATCAATGCGGTACTGCATCAGGTGATACAGATGGCTGACCGGAATGGACGGGGCCGGGGAGGGGGCGACGGCGGGCGTCCAGTTGGCGGCAAAGCCGATATTGCCCGGTGCCAGCGCCGACTGCCAGGCGTACAGCGGTTCTCCGCCAGCATCGTATAGCTGGCACACCAGCGCGGCGATCTGGCTGTTGGCGTCGATGCGCAGGCCGTTGTGCCAGGGGGCGAGCGACAGTCTGCTGGTCGCCGGGGGGGGGAATTCGACCACGATCATCAGGTCAGCCGTGCCGGCCTGACTGCCGTCCACGACTTTCTGTGCGGGATCATCCGGTGAACGGGTAGAGGCAGCCGTATCGGCAAACAGCGTATCCGGCAGCCCCTGCCCGCTCAGGGTACGGTAGTGCAGATAATACCCTGGCGCCCGCACCACGCTCAGTTCCCAGACCAGCCGCAGGAAACGCTGCGCATCACTGACCAGCGCCGCATCATTATCCACGGGCAGCGTCGCCAGCATCATACTGTGCATCCGGCTGACCTGCTCAACCTGGTTCAGCGTTGACAGGTTGAGTTTGGCCAGCAGAGCCAGCGGGTCAAGCGCGTCCGACACCCACTCCGTGCTGCCCTGCGGCAGGTACAGCAGCCGCAGGGTGGCCCCGGAAAGATCGCTTTGCAGCGCCTGATAGATCAGCTCGCGGGTGGCTTCGTCAGTGCCGTTCAGCTGGTAGATATTGGGCTGCACTTTAGGCTGTGGTGAGGCCGGGGATGCACCGCTGTAGCCGCTCGTGCTGACCTGGGTCAGCGACAAACGAATTTGCAGTGTGGCAACGCCGTTGATGCTGGCGTTAGCCACATCCTCATCCTTGTCGCTGCCTTCCAGGCTGAGCTGTAAGCGGGCCTGATCGGGCGGCAGGCTGAGCAGTGCCTTCAGGCGATTGAGCAGCGGCTGCGGGAAGGGGAATAGCGTGCGGGCATTATGCTCATCCTGCCAGGCCAGGCTATTTTTCAGCTGGTAACCCAGAGGGGCGGAGAGTACCGCAGGCAGCGGTTTCACCAGCAGGGTATCTGCCGTGATCGGGTCGGGCGACGCCGGGGTATGGTGGAATACCCACTGTGGGTCAGGGTTGTCCGGCAGTGACGTCGGAAGATCAAACTGTGCGCTGGCACTGGCGGGGCTGGCATCAGCAAACTGTACCCAGTCAACTTCCAGACCTGGCGTGAAACGCAGCGTGGCTGAGGTCTCCAGCGGGCTGCTACTGACCGCATACTGTTGGCCGGAAAGCAGATACAGCGCAGAGGTGGGGATGCCAGCAATATTGAGCGGCGTCACTTCCGGTGGCATCTGTGCCGGATCGGGCAGTTGCAGGCCCGACATCAGATAGCGTGAACCAAAACCGGCAATGCTCCAGTAGGCCAGATTATCCAGCAGTTCATTCAGTTCCTGCGTCGGGTTGCCGGTAAGGAGTTCCGGGTCGAGGGAGGCGAAAAATGAGAGCGGATTATCCACCTCACTCTCCCCTGCGCGGGTCTTTTTCGCCCACTGCCGGAGCCGGGTTTCCTGCTGTTTCTCATACTGGTCTGCATCCTGGATCAGCGTGTCCAGCGTGTAGCGGGCAATCATCAGGAAGTAGTCGCCAAACAGATAGCTGGCCATGGCTGGCCCTTCCTGCGGTGAGGCCTGCGCACGCAGAAGAGCGTCCGGCGTGCTGACCGTACGCTCGCTGGCGACCAGCCCCACGTTGTCAAAATAGAGGTTCAGTGCTTCGGTGTAATTATCCGGCGTCGGGTTAAAGCGGCTGAAGTCGACGCTGCTGCCCCCGGTATCCAGGCGTAAAATATCGAACATCGGCAGTACGGCTGCGGTATCAAACGGCGTCTCACCCGCACTGACGCCGCGCAGCTGGAAACGGATCGTACTGGCGAAAAAGGCCTCCAGCAGGGTGCGGAAGCCGTTTTTGCCACCAAATACCGGAGAGGGATCGGCGCTGCCGCTGCCCAGCAGGACGGATAGCTGCCGTAAGGTGGCAGACAGCGGCTGGTCGGCGGCCGGTTCCGGCACAAAGGTCAGTAACCATTTCACCAGTTTAATGATCAGCACTTCATAGCCGGTGGCGGCCCCTGGCGATGCCAGCGGCGGCGTGTTGGGGGCGGGGCACGCCATGACCAGCGAGGCAATCAGGTTGACGGCAGCCTGCTGCTGGTCATCCCAGACCACGGTGGGTTGCAGCACAAACACCACATCCAGTGGGGTGGTCACCGTTCCGCGCACTTGCGCGCCGGGCATGGCGCAGAAACGCAGCGGCTCATGCACATCATGCAGCGGGCGCAGGGCACCCGCCAGCTGCATGCGTTGCCGCGTGGCATATTCCCGGGCGTGAGTGACCATTTTCTGCCAGTGCTGCGGTGCGGATGACATCACATTCAGCCCGGGAGCGAGCGGTCCATTCAGCGAGGCCCGGGGGCCTTGACCAATATAGAAGGTATGATTAACCGTGGTGTGGAAAGAGAGGTGGATAGTAAAGAAAATCACTTTGAGCGAGACGCTGACGCTGACCGAAGCCGAAATCGGGATCACCGTCTGATAACCGGTTTCAAACGCGACCCCGGCGCTGACGCTAAAGCTGACCATCACCGAGGCCTTAATAATCGCCAAATCGACACTGCCCTGAAGCAGCACAGAAATTGAGGCGCTACCGGCAAACCAGTAGTGATCGGGTGTGTTACCTATTGAACGGCCATTTTCCCATGCCAGTAACCCCTGGAAGCTGGCTGACAGATTGACGGCCAGGCTGGCGCTGAGCGGACCTGCGCTGATACTGATACCCGCAGTGACCGCCACACCAATACCGAATTCCAGAATTGGATTGTAATTGACGCTGGGCAGCGCACCCGGATTGTCACCGCTGCGCAATTTAGCAAAGTAGAACCCGGCCCAGCCGGTCAGAATATCGAAAGAGATGCCGATGGCATTGTCAGGGGTGACCGGCCAGCCAACGTTGATGCGAAAATCCCCGTTGGTGTAAATCCATGCGGAGAACCCGGGCAGAATCAGAATAAACCCTTCCAGCGGGATACGGCGCATGCCGTAGGGCAGCGTCAGCGCGCCATAATAAACCCCGAGGTTTGGCCCCAGTTTCTGATAGAGAATTTCAAACAGCAGCCCGCTAAAGAATGAGGGTGGGCTGGTCATCGGAATACTGACCTCAAGGCCATACATCGCCGGGTCGTTAAACAGTAAACGCAGGCGCAGTTCACGGATCTCAACGTCTGCGGCAATAAACCAGTCACGATCCGGATGGTAAAAATCGCGTGCCAGCTGGGTGATAATGGTTTCCGGGTCGCTGCCAATCAGCTGAGTTTCCAGCTCCTTAAAGATGATATCCATCGGGTTACCGCTGGCGGGCACCTGAGTGCGGGGGCCAACGCGCTGGCCGATGCCAAGATAATTCAGTTTGAACGCCGAGACGGAGTTTTGCGCAGGCAACGGGAACGGAAAGTTCACCAGCTGCTCTTTGCTTTTGGGCGCGGGGGTGCTCTGGCTGTTGCTGTTGTTGTTGTTGCTGACTGGCGTTTTAATCCGGGCCTTGACCGTCAGGCCATCACCGGCGCCGTCATAACCGATCACCAGCCCGGTAACGGTGATGTCCGGTTCGATGCTGATATCGAAACCGTGCCCCTGATAATGCACCCCCAACGACAGCTCTTCTTCCAGCGTCAGCAGCAGAAATGCACTGGTGTTGCCGGTACTGCCATCAGGGGTGATCCAAAGAGAGGGAAAAATCTTCCTGTCCATAACCTGCTGCCAGGGGCCGGGTGGAATGGTGGGCAATGCCACGCCGGTCACAGATTCAAGCTGACTGCTAAACACATCCCAGATATCGTTGATAGAAATGGGCTGTTCCGTTTTCAGTGAAAATGAGAAGGGGCCACCGGCCACCTGCAAATCCACATTCATCGGTACACCAAACGCGCTACCTGCAATTTTCAGAATGATATCAGTCATAGTCAGCCAGTCGGTTAGAGGAAGTGAGGATTTCGCCGCAAGACTTCAGCTCAGGGTACGCTGCGCAATCAGCCAGCTGGGCTGCCCGCAGGGGTTTCTGCTGAACCGATCTCCACGCCGATGGTTTCCAGGCTCAGGACATTCAGAATGTTGATCGGTTCCAGCGGCGTCATGGTCACCCCGAAACGGTACTCGCCGGTCGCCGTGTTAACGGAGAGTACCGTGATGGTGATCACCGCCGATAAGATCCCTTTCAGCGCATCTTTGATGTTTTTTACCACCAACGGTGCATCAGGCAGTTTGTCGATCATATCGCCCAGCTCTTTTGCCGTTAACGGTACGCCAAAGGTTTCATTCAGCCAGTCGAGAAAATCATTGATACTGCCCAGCGCCACGGGCTGCGCCAGCTGGAAGTTAATGCCTTTCTTAATGTTGTCGATATCCTGACTGCTGATAGCCACAGACTGACCGTTGATCAGAAATGAGCTGCTGATCGCTACCGTGATCGGGTTTGCGGTGGGTGAACCTGCGGGAGAACCTGTTGCCGCCAATTTAGTCATCATGCCTTCCTCTTGTGGACTAACGGTTTACTGCCGGTTTTATCGGAATCACGAATGTCGATCCGAATATGGGTGAGGGTAAAACGGCTTCCTGCTAGCGGTTGCCAGTCACCTTCAATCTCAATGCTTTGCGGCAACGGACCTGACTCCGGCACGCCGCTGACGATTTTTTGCCATAGCGTGACGACGGTTTTTGCCCACGCGGTTAAGGGCAGCACCGGAAGTGACAGCCCCCAGTTCTGGTTGAGCCACAGCATTACGTCGTTAACCGTCTTGTCCGTTGCTTTCATTAGGCCCCCTGGGGACTGGCATTTTGCGGTTGGGCGGAAAGGAACCACGCGAGGTTATTGGCGTTGGTCGCTTCTTTTTTTCCGGGGGTTGTGGCCCCGGCAAACACCATGAAATCAATCAGCATCCCAGGCGGGAAGCGGTAGCCAAAGACGCTGAGCTGAATGTTATTGAACAAAAAGGCATAGACTGTCTGCTGCCCACCGTCGAGATCCACCTTCAGCAGATTGGCGTCGCCGAAGGTGGTTTTCAGAATGCCCTCCAGTTCAAAGCCCCCGGCACCGGCCGACAGCTGCGGCAGCTGGACAAACAGCGCGGCGGCATCATTGTCCGGCACGGTGGCCGACGGTCCCCAGGCGAGGATCACTTTGGCATTGAGCCTGGCGTTGGCACCGAGCGCACCGAGCGACCCCAGCAGCATGTCGTACTCCAGCGCATAGCGCGCTGAACTGGTGGCGTAGGACACCGGGATCGCCGGGGTGACCTTGGGTGAAACCGGGGCATCCGGTGAGGCAGGTTGCCCGGCGGAAGTGAGCAGCGCCGGTGAGGTGAGGGGGATCGCAGGGGCATGCCCTTCCAGCTGCAAAATATTGACGCTGGTGGCACTGAGTTTTGCCGCATTCAGCGGTGCGCCCTCCTCGGCACTGATAAAACCAGAGAACTTAAGGGGGATGCTGTACATCAGACTGTCGGGGCGGATGGCGTCATTTTTAGGCTGTGCGCTGAGTTTGCTGATATCCAGCATCACCGTTTTACTGCCCGGTTCGGTGGCCCCTTCCGCATCCAGGATAAAGCGAATATTGACGGCCAGCCCGGTCAGCGGCAGCCCCTCACTGCCATTGCCATAGGAGAACAGATCCAGCTTGTCACTGTTGGGGAACGGGTCAGGGTTAAACCACAGCTGGCCGGAGAGAATAAACTGTGCCACCACGAGGCTGCTGCTATCGCCGCTACCCGCTGTGCTGCTGATCGGAACCAGAGAGGCTCTGTCGAGCCTGATGTGGTCAATCACATGGGTGGCGCTTTCGCTGGCAGGCTGCACGCGGTAAATAAAGCCTTTATCACTGTTGAAGATCACATGGCCAACGCCATCGCTGTTGGCCTGATATTTGCCCTGAATGCTCAGTGTGTTCGGGTTGATAGACGGGCTGGCGGCACCGTCATTCTGTTGAAGTACGCGGCGACCAAAGAGTTGATTCAGCGTCAGGCCCACCGTGGTATTGAACTGGGCGATGGCGGAGTTGCTAAAGACCACGATCAGTTTTTCTACCTCATAATCGACCGGCTGATCCTGTACGGCCGGGCTGGCAGGGTGGCTGGAACCCTCGTAAAAAATCACGCCAAACAGCGAGGATTTTTTAATGTTGAGTTTCGCCGGTGAGGAACCGTGATCGAAGAGATTGCCCTGGATGCCGATATGGTGCGCACGCAGCCCGCCATTGACTCCGCCCAGCAGCATTTGCAGGTCGGCAGGCATGCCGTTGCCGTTGATTCTGGCATTGAAAAACAGCACCCCCGTCCAGGCTTTATCGTTAACGATGCGGTTGAAATTCTCGAAGGGATCGTTCGGTGCCAGCGACTCTGCCTGCGCAAACGCAATCGCCTTCTGTAATACAGCAGAGACGCTGGCGGGATCATGGTTGTAGCTTTTGGCTGCCGTCCATAATCCGTGCTGCTGGCTCAGTTCATTCAGCGTGGCGGTGGTGTTGAATTTAAACACCATGATCGTCTGCTCATCTGCGGGTGTGTCGGGACTGTTTTTGTCCAGCGCCATATCGAACTTAAAGCCACCGACCCAGGTGGTGCTGTTAAAGCTCCAGTCTTCGCCGGGCTGCGTCACCACATAAAACAGCTGGTTCTGCGTCAGTATCAGCGCCAGATCTTTTGGGAAACGTGCGGGAGAACCACTCGACAGGAACTGTAAGAAACTTTGCGGTTCCGGCGGGCTGGCATCAGTGTGTGCCTCTTCCATCGCCAGCGTCAGGCTGTTCCAACTGCCATCGCGGTTGACATCGATCAGCACCCCCTGCGGGTTGGTGACGCTGATCAGGTCAGGTGACGGGCCGGTGGCATTCTGCGGCATAAACAGCGGGCCGTCAGACATTGCCGTCAGGGCGCTGTGCCTGACGGCACCAATAATGGAGGCTTCAAACCGGGTGAAATCGGCGCTATTCGCCGCCGGGTTCAGCGTGCCGTTACGTGCGCTGCCGCCATAGGGCACCCAGGGAAACAGGGCGCTGGTGGTGAAGGTTTCCAGCAGCACGTCAATGGCCAGCGGGAAAGGCTGTGCAGCAATATCGCCGAAAAAACTGGCGGATGCTGGCTGACCAAAGTAGCCCCCTGGCGCAGTGAGATCCGGCCACTGTGCCCAGGAGGTGGTATAGCCATCAGCGAGGATCTCATCTGCATCTGGTGCCGCATCATCGGGGGACGCGGGCAGGCTAAAGGCCTGCGCCCAGCCGGGCTGATGGTTGATAAACCGTAAGGTGTCACCGCTGCTGACACGGAAATATTCGCGGGTGAACAGCCCCGGCATCACCCGCAGCGGCAGCTGCGTGTCAGGTGAAGGCAGCGCGGTCAGGCGGTAATCACCCACCGGGGTAAGATACAGTTCGCTGCCCGTTGGCGAAGAGGGGGTGGGCCGCAGTGAGAAGGCAAACCCGGCACCGATAGCATCCGCTGCTGGCGAGCCTGCCGCCTGCGGGTCGATCGGCTGTAGCTGAAGCGTGTCGCCGCTGTTGGTAAAAAAGTAATCTGACAGCAGGCCGGTAGCCTGATTTTTCCAGCTGATTTTACCGATGCTGCCCGTGGTATCGAGCTGAAAACGGCTGGAGGCGGCACGCAACGGCAGCAACGGATTCAGCCAGATAGCGAAGGCGCAGTAGCTGCCGGACTGAAAGGGAATATCCGGGTACAAAGGATACTGCATCAGGTTGGCACCGGACCGGGCGGTGGCGTAGCTGAAGTTACAGCCGAAGCTGGCTGACAGTAATTGCAGGTCAAGGCCGACGCTGAAATTCAGGCTTCCCGCCGCAGGCCCGTCAAGGAACAGTGTGATCAGCCAGCCATCACTGCGATAGCCCAGCGTCTGCTGCACGTTGTAGTAGCTGAGGCTAACCAGATCGAGATCGCTATTTTTGGTGCTGAACTGTACCGCCGGGTAGCCGTTAGCCTCCACCAGGTCGGCACGTATTCCGCTTTGTAAACTCAGGGCAAGCCCGTCCCAATTGATGGTCAGCGCCGTTGCGATGGTATTAAAACGACCGACCTGCTGTGTGCTGATGCTGTCAGCGATCGTCGTCTTCGGTGTCAGCGTCTGCGGGTCGGGTAGCCATAAAAGCGTATGTGCCACGCGGGTAGACTGCGGCAATGGCGGAAATGCCTGCCGCGCCGTGGTGACAAAGCGGGAGGCCTGCTTAGGGGCGATCGCGCTGCCGGAAAAAAAGTACCAGCCGGAGAGGTTGCCCCAGCTAGCTGCCAGCGTGACATCTGTGGCTGCTGTGGTGATGGCGTTTACCTGGGTCTCTGCCGTTTTTTTCTTTTTACTTTTGGCTAATGGCTGGCCTGCATCACGAGTCAGAAAATAAACCCATAGCGGGCTGCTATCGGTATCGGGCGATCCCGCAGCAGAAATTAAATAGAGTCCGGGGCAGATCTCTGTTAATGGCGTGGCTGGGCTGGACATTGGAGATGGACTCCTGATGTAGTATGCACGACAGAGTTAATTTAGGGTAATGAGATGGCCTGAATAAACTGTCCGCCATTACATACCACCGCACCAAGGTTTTTTGCATCTTTCCAGATAATATATATTTGCACCGAATTGATGACGGTGTTTTCAGGAATTATCACCGGCAATGTGGCTGACGATAACGGGCCATCACTGAAGGGATACAGCGTGAGCTGGTTGCTGCCCAGGCCCAATGCTCCCTGAGCAGGCTTGGTGCTATTCACAAACGCTGGGTTGATATCAGGAGGCAACGGCACCCAGTCAAAGGTGTCACTGGTGCTGGCTATCGGCGTATAATTCCCGCCGTTAATACTGAACATCAATTTGACGCTGCTGGCATTAAATAAATTAACCGTCGCCATTGACTACCCCTTATGAAAGTACCGCCACCCGCAATGATGAATAGATGATCTTATCTGGTCTGAATAAAATATATTCAGGCCAGATAAAGGGGGGCTGAAAATTAGCGCGCAGCACTGTCGGTTATAATAAAAATATAACGGATAATAGAGTGCGTATTTTATGCGGTAACGGTGCTCTCAGAACTAGGAAGGACTGGACGATACCTGAATAAACTGACCGCCGTTCAGCGCAGCCCAGCCGACGTTTTTAGCGTTGTTCCAAAACAGATACAGCTGAAACGAATTGACGGTGACTTCGGTGGGGATATTCAGGATGAAATTAGTGCTGGAGGCAGGCCCGCTGGTGGAAGGATACAGGCTAATTTGGTTTGGCCCCAGCCCCAGCTGGTTCTTGCCTGGGTTGGTATTGTTAACAAAAGTCGGTGCGTTGGACGGTGCGCTGGGCACCCAACTGGTATTGTCGGCCGGATTGATGGTGAAAAAGTCGCCGTTATTGACACTCACTGAAATAGCTACACCAGATGCGTTGAAAACATATGCGTTTGGCATGATCTTTTCTTCCTGTTATCGCGCTATGGCGCTTAACGACCAGGTCGTTAAACGGATGTATGTTTAAAATCAGTTCGGTAAGACATGACGAACGGGAATTTCATTAGGAATGTTCCGAATTCATTAACCCGCGTGAATGATTATAATGAAAGGTCTCTCGTTGGCAACTAAATCATAAATTATTTTTACATATTGATTTGCACCTGATACGGCTCAGAAACCTGAGCCGTGCTGCGAGGCGCGCCAGGCAAGGTGAACAGGGCACTGCGAGTCATGCTGGCAGTATTGTGCGTGACGATTGATGCCTGGAAGGGCTGGCCTTCCTGCAGTGCGACCAGCGCTACGCTGGTGGCACTTTTCCAGAACAGATAAAGCTGCACTGAATTGATAGCAATATCCTCCGGTATTGTAAGATTGCATATCCCTGAGTCCGCAGGGCCACTGGTGTCAGGGTAAATAACGATAGTATTTCCCCCAAGGTGGAGTTGCCCGATCCCGGCGGTAGTATTATTGATAAAATCGGGCGTCTTCTCTGGCTGGGCCGGTATCCATGATGTCTGGCTGGCGGCCGGGACGCTAAGAAAAGTCCCGCTATTGACGCTGATATAGATAGCCGACTTACTGGCATTGAAAATCACAAACTGGTTCATAGGCTGTTGATTCTCCTGATAGCAGGCAGACAAAAGGTGTTTTTTTGATAAGTAGTGGTAATGTAACTGACTCACTGTGCCCACCTTTTCTCTCTCCGTCAATGCAGGGAGATGGGCGATCGCGAAGATAAAACAGACGCAATGTAAAAACTGTGTTAACGTCTTGGCCGTTGTAATGAAAATTTCTCTTAAAATAAAAATATGTAGGTCTACTATCCAAAATATTAAATATCAGTGTCCGTCTTGTAACGGATGTCAGTACCGCTTTTCGCCTTTCAGTATCACCGCAAAAAATCCCCATGGTGCCAACTGTATCTTCTGTAAATCCCAGATGGTTTGCCTGCCTGCCACTGCGACACAGAACTAAACCCGTCGAGCGTTTTCCCCTGGCCTGTTGTTGATGTTAACCTTAGCGGCTTATCACTGTTAAATGTCGACATCTCAGGGCCGTATGATGACTACCTCAACCGCAAAACTTCTCTCCCTTTGTAGTGACAGCCTGGCTGCCGCCCCGCAGGATATGCACTTCAGCACCACGGTTAACCCCGCGCTGCTTGAAGAACTGCGTCAACTGCTCGCGATTAAAAACGGCTGCTATGGTTTTGTTTCTGCGCTGCATATCTTTCCCTGGCAGGCAACGGAGAGTGAACCCGGCCTGCAACAGTGGAACCAGCCAGATCTGTGGATTTCAGCGTTTCAGGATATGGCGCTTGATGCGCTGTTCTTTGCTGAAGATATCTTTGGCGTGCAGTTTTGTCTGCGGCAGGATGGGGTGTTCAGTTTTGAGCCGGAAACCGGCGAGTTCACCTGGCTGGCGGCAAGCCTGGAGCACTGGAGCGCTCTGATTCTGGAGGAGTACTCTGTGCTGACGGGCTATCCGCTGGCGCTGGACTGGCAGGATCAGCACGGGGCATTGCCTGCGGGTTATCGCCTGGTGCCGAAAACACCGTTTATTGTGGGCGGTGAGTTCGTACCGGATAACCTGCAGGCGGTACGCAGCGAAGATGCGATGCGCAGCCGTGCTCAGTTTGCCGTGCAGATCAGGGATCTTCCTGAAGGCACGCGCATTGCCGTCAGCCCGTCAGATCCTGAAAGCTGATCTCAGCTTCCCGGCATTGCCGCGCCGGAGGCGATAAACCACACCAGAAACGCCATCGCAGCAACAAAAATCAGGGTAGGGGCAATTGCTCTTTTATTCACGGCATAACACCTTTCACAATGGGATCGGGGGAAAGCCGGGAGCCAGGCTTTCGGGCGGCTGAGTGTAACATAGTCAGTCCGCCGCATGGCATGTTGTTAAGCCCTGTTTCACTGTGCGGTTTTATGGGAAAATGATAGCGCAAACATTTTACCTGCGGGATACCTGATGCAAAACCACGATGAGCGCGCCGACGCCAGAAAAGGACACAATCCTACGTTGGAGGATGTGGCCCGCGTGGCAGGACTGTCGCCAATGACCGTCAGCCGCGCCATTAACAAACCGCAGGTGGTGCGGCCCGCCACCGTTGCCAGGGTGATGGAAGCGATTCAGATCACCGGCTATATCCCCAATATGCTGGCGGGCGGGCTGGCGTCCAAACGTAGCCGCCTGATTGCCGTCGTCATACCGCAAATTAACAACAGTATGTTTGTCGACACCGTGCAGGCGATAAGCGATCGCCTTGCCGGGCGTGGTTACCATATGCTGCTGTGCGTCACCGGCTATTCCCTGGACAGTGAAGCCTCTATTGTTGCCACCATCCTGTCGCGCCGCCCTGACGGTATGGTGCTGACCGGCATTCATCACAGTCCTGAACTGCGAAAAACCGTTCTTAATATCGGCCTGCCGGTCGTGGAAATCTGGGATCTCACGCCAACGCCGCTGGATATGCTGGTGGGCTTTTCCCATGAAAAAGTGGGCACTCAGCTGGGTCACTACTGTTTGCAACAGGGTTACCGGAATCTGGGCCTGGTCTGGGCCGGAGATCGGCGCGCGCAACAGCGGCGTAAAGGCTTATCCGATGTGATGCAGGGGCTGCCGGGCAGCCGGATTCGTGGGGTGAATGCCCCGGTGCCGACGTCACTCGATGCCGGGCGGCAGGGGCTGCATCAGCTGCTTGCTCAGGGCGATAAGTTCGATGCGATTATCTGCAGCTCTGACACCCTGGCGCAGGGGGTGATTATGGAGGCTGAAGCGCGTGGGCTGAGCGTACCGGATCAGCTTGCCGTTATTGGCTTTGGCGATCTGGCGTTCGCAGCGGCCAACCGGCCCGCTATGACGACGGTGGCCATCGACAGGGTAAAAATGGGTGAGGATGCCGCAACGATGCTGGCCAATAAAATTGAAGGTGTTATGCCCGCAGAGGCGGTAGTCGATTTAGGATTCACTCTGGTGGTTCGCGACTCCGGTTAATGTCTGCCGGGCTGTGTGATGCCTGAAAAAACAATCATTATATTACCTTGTTTTATCGGGTTATTGTCCCGCTATGCAATTAAATAAGCGCATTTTTACTGCATTTTTTCTTTTTCCGTCCCTGAGTTTCCGCTAAATCCCCGGCTTTAATCCCTTCTCTTCATAATGGCATTGTTATGAAATGTTAGAAGAAGCACACCCTCTTAAGTTTAAACATAATTACTTCAATTGTTACATTTTGACGCCTCTGTATCGCTAACATTGCGGCAATGTAAACAGATAAAAACAGTTCTTTAACCTTAATGACACGTGCTCCATCGGTGTCTTTTTCTGAGTGTGAGAGTCGTCAAAATGCTCCTTCAAAAAGAAACTACCCGCCGTAAATTTTTACTCGGGTCGCTGTTGGCATTGCCGTTGGGTGAGATGGTCTTCAAAGGCCTGACCGCCGCACAGGCCGCTGAGATGGCAGCCCCGGAACTGGCAGATTATCAGCCGATCTTCTTCAGCCAGGATGAGTGGCAGTTTATTCTCGCTGCCTGCGACAGTCTGATCCCCGCCGGAGGCAAAGGCAAAGCGCCGGGGGCGCTGGAGACCAATGTGCCGATCTTTATCGATCAGCAGATGCATGGCGATCTCGGTGATGAGATCTATATGAAAGGGCCGTTTGATACCAAAGCGCCCGCCACAATGGGTTACCAGATCCCGTTCCGCCCGCAGCAGATCTATAAAACCGGCATCAAGCTGGCAACCCAGTGGTGCATACAGACCTGGCAGAAACCGTTCCATCAGCTGTCATCGCAGGATAAAGACAGCGTTCTGACCCAACTGCAAAAAAACGATATTCACTTTGCTGACCTGGGCGAAGCCGACCTGAAAGCCTCTCAGTTCTTTAGCGGGCTGCTGTCCGATGCCAAACACGGCTATCTCTCCGATCCGATGTACGGCGGCAACAAAGGGATGAAAGCGTGGATTGCTATCGGCTTCCCAGGCGCACGTGCCAGTTATCTGGAATGGGTGAAGCAGCACAACATCCCGTATCCACTCGGCCCGGTCAGCATCAAGGGCGAACGCGCCTGAGTTCACTGAGACTTTTATCGTATTTTTGTTAATGACACCCAAAATATTTCGTGCCGCAGGAAGGCAGCCAACGCATTTGTGGCGCGCAAGATGAAGGGGTGAAAGGGTTGAATATGTCACAAATTAATAAAGAAGAAGTCGATGTGATCGTTGTCGGCCTGGGATGGGCTGGCTCGCTGATGAGCATTGAGCTGGCGATGGCCGGGCTGAAAGTGCGGGCGCTGGAGCGCGGGGCCGATCACGGTTACGAAGAGTTTGCTTACCCCAAACCGGCCGATGAATATGCCTACGCCGTGCGTAACAAAGTGATGGCCACGCCAGCAGAAGCGGCGGTGACGGTGCGTTACAACATGAGCCAGACTGCGCTGCCAACGCGTAAATGGGGCGCTTTTTGCCCCGGTAACGGTGTGGGAGGGTCCGGTCTGCACTGGACGGCGGTACTGATCCGGCCGACGCCGACCGATCTTAAGCTGAAAACCTATGCCGACCAGGCCTACGGACCGGGCGTGTTGCAGGACGATATGCGTATTATGGACTTCCCGTTCAGTTGGGAAGAGATTGAACCCTATTACGAGAAGTTCGAGATGATCTGCGGCCAGTCCGGTTTAACCGGTAACCTGCGCGGACAGATCCTCGAAGGTGGCGATCCGTTCGAAGGTCCACGCGCGAATCCGTTCCCGCTGCCGCCGCTGGAGGACACGCTGAACAACACGATGTTTGTTAAGGCGGCGAAGAAGCTGGGATATCACCCGTTCCCTAACCCGTCAGCCTGCGTCTCCCGTGCCTGGACTAACCCCTATGGTAACCAGATTGCGCCGTGTAATTACTGCGGCTATTGCAGTAAATATCCGTGCCTGAACTACTCCAAAGCCTCACCACAGACGGCGGTGATGGATGCGCTGAAGCGTATGGATAACTTCTCCTACGAAGTTCACGCCAACGTGATGAAAGTGGTACTGCACGATGATAAGAAAACCGCGAAAGGGGTGATCTACATCGATAAAGACGGCAACGAATGCTTCCAGCCCGCGAAGATTGTGGTGCTGAGCAGCTTCCAGTTCTGCAACGTGCGCCTGATGCTGCTGTCCGGCATCGGCCAGCCTTATAACCCGCTGACGGAAGAAGGGGTGGTGGGACGTAACTACGCCTTCCTCAGTAATGGCGGCGCCACGCTGTTCTTCAAAGATAAAAACTTCAACCCGTTTGCTACCGCCGGGGCCACCGGGCAGATGTTTAACGACATCTCACCGGGCAACGTTGACGGTCCAGGGCTGGGCTTTATCGGTGGTGCCAAGATCCACAGTTCGCAGGCCACCGGCACACCAATCAGTACCGCGCTGCCGAAAGGGACGCCAGCCTGGGGCGCAGGCTGGAAAGAGGGAATGGAAGAGTGGTACGGCCATTCGATGAAGATCAGCATCACCACCACCTGCATGTCGTATCGCGATATCTACCTCGATCTCGACCCGAACTACACCGATGACTACGGCTATCCGCTGCTGCGTATGACGTTCGACTGGAAACAGAACGAGCTGAAATTACAGCAGCACCTGAAAGGTATCGTCAGCAACATTACCAAAGAGCTTAACCCGGACAGCTACAGCGAGAGTTTCCTGCCGATGGATGCCCACTTTGACCTGACCAAATACGTCTCCACCCATAACGTCGGTGGCGCGGTGATGGGCGATAACCCGAAAACCTCGGCGCTGAACAAGTATCTGCAAAGCTGGGATGTGCATAACGTCTTTGTGCCGGGGGGCAACGCTTTCCCGCAGAACTTCCAGGCGAATCCGACCGATACCATCGGGGCGATTACCCTGATGGCGGCACAGGCGATTAAAGAGATTTACCTGAAAAACCCCGGCCCGATGGTACAGGCATAAGGAGATGACGATGATCAATTTCAAGCGTTTACTGCTTGCCAATGCTGTACTGCTGGCTGGCACTTTTGCTTCGATGGCCCAGGCCGACGACAGCCTGGTTAAACAGGGTGAGTATATTTCCCGCCTTGGTGACTGCGGTGCCTGCCATACCATCCCGGGTAAACCCGCGTTCTCCGGTGGGCTGGCGATTGAGTCGAACCTCGGTACGATTTATTCCACCAATATTACCCCGGATAAAGCGCACGGCATCGGCAACTACAGCGAGCAGCAGTTCTCCGATGCCGTGCGTAAAGGTGTGCTGCCTGATGGCACGCGCCTCTATCCGGCAATGCCTTATCCGGCGTACGCGAAAATCACCGATGCGGATATGCACGCGCTGTACGCGTACTTTATGCAGGGGGTGAAAGCGAGTAACGAACAGCCACCGGAAACCGATCTCAGCTTCCCGTTCAGCCAGCGCTGGGGCATGCGTTTCTGGAACTGGGCTTTTGCCAGCGATAAACCGTTCCAGCCGATTGGCGGGGCCACGGCGGAAGTGAATCGCGGCGCGTATCTGGTCGAAAGCCTCGGACACTGCGGTAGCTGCCATACGCCACGTGGGCTGGCGATGAATGAGAAAGCGCTCGACAGCAGCGACAGCGCCTTCCTCTCCGGCGGTAGCCTGAACGGCTGGGAAGTGCCGTCTCTGCGCGGCCTGCCGCGCTGGAGCGAGCAGGAAACCGTCGACTATCTGGCGACCGGGCGTAACGATAAAGCGGCGGTAGGCGGCGAGATGACCTCGGTGATCGAGCACAGTACCTCGTGGATGACCGAAGCCGATCTGCAAGCGATTAGCGCCTATATCAAGTTTATCGGTGGTAATCCGGCAGCGCCTGCACCAGCGAGTACGACGGTCAGCGCCACGGAAGCGAAACTGACGGCGGCGAAAAACCTGACCACCGGTGAGCGCCTCTATCTGGATAACTGCGGTGCCTGCCACTTTGTCACCGGTAAGGGCGCACCGCGCATCTTCCCGGCGCTGGATCAGGCGACTATCGTCAATGCCGGTGATCCAACCGGGCTGATCCACACCATCCTGGCCGGGGCGCAGCAGCCTTCGACGGCAAAAGCACCGTCAACGCTGGCCATGCCAGGCTTTGCCAGCCGCCTGAGCGATGATGAGGTGGCGCAGCTGGCGACCTTTATTCGCCAGGGCTGGCGTAATAAGGCGGATGCGGTGAGCGTGGACCAGGTGAAAGAGGTGAGGGAGAACCTGAAGAAATAGAGCCTGTTCTCTGGAGGCTGGCCTTTTGTTCAGCCATCTTGAGCGCATGGATGACGGGGGCGCGCGCCGTCGTCCCCGGTGAAAGCGTCTATACTGGTAGCTGATGTTAAATAACCGGAGGATAACAATGACCATTCATAAGAAAGGACAGGCGCACTGGGAAGGCAATATCAAACAGGGGAAAGGCACCGTCTCAACCGAAAGTGGGGCGTTAAGCCAGCAGCCTTATGGTTTTAATACGCGCTTTGAAGGTAAAGCGGGTACCAACCCGGAAGAGCTGATTGGGGCGGCACATGCTGCCTGTTTCTCCATGGCGCTGTCGCTGATGCTGGGCGATGCGGGCCATACACCAGAAAGTATTGATACCACTGCCGATGTTTCGCTGGATAAAGTGGAGGGCGGTTTTGCCATCACCAAAGTGGCTCTGCAAAGTAAGGTGAAGCTGCCGGGGATCGAGAAAGCCGCATTTGATACGATTATTCAGCAGGCAAAAGCCGGTTGCCCGGTGTCAAAACTGCTCAGTGCTGAGATCACCCTCGATTATCAGCTGGAAAACTAAGCCTGAATCTGGTGTTTTCACTACGTGATGGTAAGGAATGCGTTAAGGCGGTGAAAAAAAGATGCTAATTAGCCCTGTTTAGGAGTTCGTGAGATAGGGAAGTGTTGTGGTATCCCCGATATTGATGTTGCGGCAGTTCGCAGGTCGTGAGCAACTGAGGATACCAAGATGAAAAAAACAACACTGACTTTAATGATTAGCCTTTTCACAGCAAGCAGCCTTTTCTCCACCCTGTCCCATGCGGATGGCCCGGATCATGGTCCGGACCAGCAGTGGCACCAGGAACGCGGGCACGACAACCGCGGAGACGACCGCCGTGGTGGCGATCACTATAACGATCGCGGCCGTGACGACCGGGGTCACGGCGATCGTGGCCGGGGCGGCCCTGATGAGCGCGACCACTTCGCCTGGAACGGCCATGATTTTCGTCGTGGTCATCCTGCTCCCGATCGCTTCCGTGGGGATGATTATCGCGTTGATGACTGGCACGATCGTGGCCTGGATGAACCGCCACGCGGTGAACACTGGGCCTATGTTGACGGCAATTACGTGTTGATTGCGGCAGCCACGGGCGTGATCACCTCGATCATTCTCGGCAACGTATTAGGCCATCGTTAATCTACCGCTGTCGGTGGCACCCGCCACCGACACTTAACGCTATTCCTCTTATTCTGATTACTTACTTAAACCCGTAACTAATTCATTTATCTTGTTTTTATATTTTCCGCGTTGCATGGCGTTACATTCCATTTTCCCGGCACAGGCCGCAAAATATCCCCCTCCTCTGGCTTGTTATCGTGCCATAACGTCACTTATCATTGGCCCTGTTAGTATAAAAAGCATTCATTTCAGGGAGATTAAATAATGGATAATCGCGTAGGGAAACTGGAAGGGCATGTCGGCGTTTTACAGAGCGATGTCAGTCGGCTCAAAGATGATGTAAGCACCCTGAAAGAGGATGTCAGTGAGCTGAAGAAGGATGTGGGCACGTTGAAAATAGATGTGGCGGTGATTAAAGCGAACTATGCCACCCGTCAGGATATTGAAAGCCTGCGCACCGAACTGCATAAGCATTCACATCATCAGGGAGAGATCGCATGGATAATCGCGTAGGGAAACTGGAAGGGCATGTCGGCGTTTTACAGCAGGATGTTGGTCTGTTAAAGCACGATGTCAGCCGACTCAAAGACGATGTACACACGCTGAAAGAGGATGTCAGTGAACTGAAGAAGGATGTGGGCACGCTGAAAATCGATGTGGCGGTGATCAAGTCCAATTATGCCACCAAAGAAGATATCCATCGGTTGGATAATAAAATGGAGGGCCTGCGCACCGAACTGCATAAGTCGCTGGCGCTGCAAACTAAGTGGTTTGCCTCCACACAGCTTGGGCTGCTTGCTCTGGGCCTTGGGCTGGCAAAACTGCTGTTCTAACATTCACATCATCAGGGAGAGATATCATGGATAATCGCGTAGGGAAACTGGAAGGGCACGTCGGCGTTTTACAGCAGGATGTTGGTCTGTTAAAGCACGATGTCAGCCGGCTCAAAGACGATGTACGCACGCTGAAAGAGGATGTCAGTGAACTGAAGAAGGATGTGGGCACGCTGAAAATTGACGTGGCGGTGATCAAGTCCAACTACGCCACCAGGGAGGATATTATGCGGCTTGATAAAAAGATCGACCTCAAAATGGAGGGCTTGCGCACCGAACTGCATAAGTCGCTGGCGCTGCAAACCAAGTGGTTTGCCTCCTCACAGCTTGGGCTGCTTGCTCTGGGCCTTGGTTTAGCAAAACTGCTGTTCTAATCCCTCACTGCTCATCATTTATCTGCGTACTTAGCACTCCTGAATTTAAGCTTATAGACGTCTGGACATGTAGCCATCAATTTATGTAGCATGCAGAGATTAGAAAATTCTGAATGGGAACAGGCCAATGACGCAGCATATAAAGATTCTGGACGGAGGAATGGGGCGCGAACTGGCCCGGGTGGGAGCGCCATTCCGTCAACCTGAATGGTCGGCACTGGCCCTGTATGAAGCCCCTGAGCGCGTGCGCGAAGTGCACGACAGCTATATTGCCGCCGGAGCAGACACCATCACCACCAACAGTTATGCCGTGGTTCCTTTCCATATTGGTGATGAGCGCTTTGCTACAGACGGCCAGCGCCTGGCCGCTCTGGCAGGGCAACTGGCCCGCCATGCCGCCGATGCCGCTGAGCATCCGGTACAGGTTGCTGGAAGCTTACCTCCTGCTCTTGGATCGTACCGTCCCGATCTGTTTAACGCGCCGCGTGCGCTGGCGATCCATCGTGTGCTGGTCGACGCCCAGTCACCGTATGTGGATATCTGGCTGGGTGAAACCATCAGCTCCATTGCCGAAGCTGAAGCGATACACGAGGCAATATCGGGTCAGCCCCAGCCTCTTTGGCTGTCATTCAGTCTGCACGACGATCCCGATCTGCCGCAGGCAGACAGCACATTGCGTTCAGGCGAAAGCGTTTCCGCCGCCGTCACCAAAGCGGTAGCGTTAGGGGCGGCCAACGTCCTGTTTAACTGTAGCCACCCGGAAGTGATGATTTCTGCCGTACAGCAGGCGGCGGCCACCCTGAAACGTCTTGGGTCCCCGGCGGGTATCGGCGTTTATGCTAATGCTTTTGAGCACGGCAGCAACGGTGGTGGGGCGAATGAAGGCCTGAGTGGCTTACGCAAAGACACTCACCCGGAAGGCTATCTACACTGGGCACAGGAGTGGGTGGGTGCTGGCGCAACGCTGGTGGGGGGCTGCTGCGGGATTGGCCCTGAACATATTCAGCGTCTGGCCTCTACGCTGAAGTAACGACTACCGCTACGGCGGAAAATAAAAATAAAAAACCAGGAAAAACAACATTATGAATCGTCGCGACTTTATCAAAACCACCGGTGCGATCTCCGTTGCAGCGGCCTGTTCCGGGCTGCCATTACAATCACTGTGGGCGGCTGAAACCGCGCCTGTTACGCCCAAAAAAGGCGGGCATCTGATTGTCGGTATGGATAACGCCTCCAGTACTGACCGCATCGATCCGGCCTTTTGGTTTGAATCCTATATGTATTTTGTCGGTTCACAGTTGTTTAACTGCCTGGCCGAAGTGGATGAACAGGGCAAAATTACGCCATCACTGGCGGAAAGCTGGGAAACCCACGATGGCAGCAAAACCTGGGTGTTGAATATCCGTAAAGGGGTTCAGTTCCACGATGGCCGCACCCTGACGGCGAAAGATGTGGTCTATTCACTGAACCATCATCGTGATGAGAAATCGAGCTCGTCGGTCAAAGGCTATCTGGAGCCGGTCGTATCGCTGGAGGCCACCTCCCCTGACCAGGTGACCATCAAGCTGAAAGAACCCAATGTGGAGTTTATTGCGCTGCTGAGCGATGTCCATTTTGCTATCACCGCAGAAAACGAGAACTTTGATAAAGGCATTGGTACGGGCGCGTTTATCCTGGAAAGCTTTAAGCCAGGCGTGCGTACGCTGGTGAAGCGTAATCCAAACCACTGGAACCCGGCGCGTGGCCATGTTGACTCCGTTGAAACACTGGCAATGAATGACTCCACAGCACGTGTGGCTGCCCTTGCCAGCGGTTCTGCACACATCATCAACCGTGTGAATCCGCGCATTGTTGATCGCCTGAAAAACATGCCAACTATCCAGCTGCTGCGCTCACGCGACAGCCAGATTTTCACCTTCCCAGGCCTGGCGACTGCCGCTCCCTTTAACACGCTGGATGGGCGACTGGCGCTGAAATACGCTATCGACCGCGAGCAAATCATTAAAACCGTGCTGGGCGGCTACGGTACTGTCGCTAACGATAACCCGATTTTCCCGTCCAGTCCGTACTTCGCGAAGGACATTCCGCAGCGTCCGTATGACCCGGAAAAGGCGAAATACCACTGGCAGAAAAGTGGCTTCAGCGGCCCGCTGGTGTTGTCGGTGGCCGAAGCGGGCTTCCCGGGCGCGGTGGATGCCGGGCAGCTGTATCAGAACTCGGCTGAACGCGCGGGTATTCCGCTGAAAGTGGAGCGTGTGCCGGATGATGCGTTCTGGGACAACGTCTGGATGAAGAAGCCGTTTGTTTCGTCCAACTGGTCGCTGCGTCCGACTGCCGATGCGCTGCTGTCGCTGGTGTTCACCAGCAATGCTCCGTGGAACGAGTCGCAGTGGAAAGAACCTGCGTTTGACCAGTTAGTCACTGCTGCACGGGGTGAGCAGGATGAACAGAAACGCCGTCAGATCTATCACGATATCCAGGTGATGCTGGTTGAGAAGGGCAGTGAAATTATCCCGCTGTACGCCGATGCCCTGGATGCATCCAGCACCAAAGTGAAGGGTTTTGTCGCCATCCCAGGTTTTACCATGAGCGGTAACCGTGCCGCTGAAAAAGTGTGGTTTGCATAACAGCGAATGAGTCATTTTAGTGAACGTCGGGGGAAGGGCCACTTTCCCCTGTTAAAACTGACGGCCCTGCGTTTGCTGGCCGGTGTCGTGATGCTGCTGGTGGTATCGATACTGATTTTTGTCGGCATTCAATTGCTGCCGGGCAGTGCCGCCACGGCTATTCTCGGGCAAACGGCCACGCCGCAGGCGGTGGTGGCACTCAACCAACAGTTGGGGCTGGATCAGCCTGCGCTGAGCCGCTATCTGGCCTGGCTGGGTGGTGTGCTGCATGGCGATTTTGGTCACAGCTTTACCAGCCGTGAAGCGATTGCCCCGGTGCTGCTTGATCGTCTAGCCAATACGCTGTCGCTGGCCTTTTTCACCGCGATTGTCGCGGTGCCGCTGGCGCTGACGATAGGCTTTATCTCTGCGCGCTATCAGGGAAGCTGGATCGATCGGCTGCTGAACCTGTTGACTCGTGCCGCCGTTTCGCTACCGGAGTTTTTTTCCGGTTATCTGCTGATCCTGATCTTCTCCATCACCCTGTTCTGGTTGCCGAGTAACAGCAGTATTGCGGACGATATGCCGCTGGGCGATCGTCTGTTGGCCATTGCCCTGCCGTGTATGACGCTGATCTTCGCCATTCTCGGGCATATGAGCAATATGACGCGTGCTGCGCTGGTCAGCGCGCAGAATGCCGCGTATGTCGATACCGCGCTGATGAAAGGGTTGTCGCCTTCCGCCATTCTCTTCCGTCATGTGCTGCCTAATGCCTGGGGACCGATCATTAACGTGATTGTGCTGAACCTGGCGTGGCTGATGGTCGGCGTAGTGATAGTGGAAAACGTCTTCGTTTACCCTGGCCTCGGTCAGTACATGGTGGACAGCATCAGTAAGCGTGATATCCCGGTTATCCAGGACTGCGCGCTGCTGCTGGCGGGTATTTATATCCTGCTGAATCTGCTGGCCGACGTTGTCGCCCTGCTGGCGAACCCGCGTCTGCGTCACAGTCGCTAGCCAATAGTCATGCTTTACACCCTGACGGCACGGAGCGTGGCTGGCAGGGTTTTACAAGGAACTGATGTGGATGTTTAGGCTGAAACTTGCTGTGTTGCCCGGTGCCACCGGGCTGGTGTTGTTCGTACTGGTGGCGCTTCTGGCTCCGTGGCTGGCACCGTATGCGCCGGGCGAGGTAGTGGGCAGCGCCTGGAGTGGCGTGACGCCGGAAAACTGGCTGGGCACCGATAACCTCGGGCGCGATCTTCTCTCTCGCCTGATCTGGGGCACCCGCACTTCGCTGAGCGTCAGTGCGGTCGCCACGCTGCTGGCCTTTGCCATCGGCACTTTTCTCGGCTTTATCGCGGGCTATTACCGTGGCTGGGTCGACCAGGTGATCTCGCGCGTTAACGATATCCTGATGGCGATCCCAACGCTGATCTTAGCGCTGGTGGTGCTGGCGATGCTGCCAAAAACCATTCCGGTGATTGTGGCGGTGCTGGGCATTCTCGAATCCACCCGCGTGCTGCGCGTATCGCGCTCGCTGGCGCTGGATATTGCGGCACAGGAATTTATTGAAGTGGCGCGTCTGCGCGGCGAGCGGCTGGGCTGGGTATTGTGGCGTGAAATCCTGCCGAATGCCTTTACCACGCTGATTGCCGAATTTGCCCTGCGCTTTATCTTTATTCTGCTGTTCCTGTCGGCACTCTCCTTCCTTGGCTTAGGGATCCAGCCGCCAACCGCCGACTGGGGTGGCCTGGCACGTGATAATAAAGATGGCATCCTGTTTGGCGTCTGGGCGGCACTGATCCCGGGTGCCGCAATTGCCCTGCTGGCACTGGTATTAAACAGTGTTGCTGACTGGCTGTTGAGCCAGCATAGCCGTAGCTGGCAGGAGTAGAAAATGAGTGAACAACCGCTGTTAAGCGTGAATAAACTGCGGGTGACTGCAGGCGATGCTGTCCTGGTTGAGGATATCTCCTTTACCCTGCGTAAAGGGGAAGTGCTGGGGTTAATTGGCGAATCGGGTGCCGGGAAATCGACCATCGGCCAGGCCGTTCTGGGGCACTTTCGCCACGGGATGACCCTGAGCGGTGGGCAGATCCACTTTGCCGGGCAGGAACTGACTGCGCTGTCGGAACGCCAGTGGCGCAAAGTGCGCGGGGCAAAAATTGCCTACGTGGCGCAGTCGGCCAGCGCCGCCTTCAACCCGGCGAAAAAAATCGGCGAACAGGTGATTGAAAGCACCCTGCGTCACCGTGTGATGAACCGCCAGGCTGCCATCCGCCGCGCAATTGAAATCTTCGCCCAGTTGCAGCTGCCGCAGCCGGAGCTGTTTTTCCATCGCTATCCGCACCAGGTGTCTGGCGGGCAGCTGCAGCGGGCGATGATTGCGATGGCGATCTGCGCCGGGCCGGAACTGATTGTGTTTGATGAGCCGACCACCGCACTGGATGTGACCACTCAGCTGGAAGTGCTCAAGGCCATTCAGCAAATTATTCGTCTGACCGGCGTTGCTGCACTGTATATCAGCCACGATCTGGCGGTGGTTGCCCAGCTCAGCCAGCGCATTATGGTCCTGCGCCACGGTCGTGAAGTGGAAAGCGGCGAGACGGGGGCGCTGCTGACGCAGCCAGCCCAGCCCTACACCCGCGATCTGTTGCACAGTCACGGTGAACCGCATCAGCCGCGCAGCGCCACATTGCCGCTGCTGAGCCTGCGCGATGTGAGCATTGGCTATCATGGCGACCCGATACTGCATGCGGTATCGCTGACGGTAGGGCGGGGACGCACGCTGGCGCTGATCGGCGAGTCCGGGGCGGGTAAATCCACCCTCGGCCGGGCAGTATGTGGCCTGGTGGCCCCCTCAGAAGGAGACATCACCTTTAACGGTCAGCGGCTGCCACCACAACTGCGCCAGCGTTCTCGTCAGCAGATGCAGACCATCCAGATGATTCATCAGCATCCTGATACGGCGCTCAACCCGCGCTTGACCATTGGTCTGCAAATTGAACGTGCGATGGTGTGTTTAACGGCGCTGACGGCGCAGCAGCGCCAGGCCAGGGTCGGTGAGCTGCTGGAGAAGGTCGGCCTGTCGCCACTGCTGGCGGCGCGTTATCCCCATTCACTGTCTGGCGGGCAGAAGCAGCGTGTTTGCATCGCACGGGCGCTGGCGGTAGAGCCGGAGCTGATTGTCTGTGACGAACCCACCTCGGCGCTCGATCCGCTGGTCGGGCGTGAGGTGCTGGCGCTGCTGAAAAAGCTGCAACAGGAAACCGGTGTTTCCCTGCTGTTTATCACCCATGACCTGCATGTGGTCCGGGCGGTGGCCGATGAGGTGATGGTGTTACGTTATGGCAGAGTGGTGCGCCAGGGACGTCTGGAGCAGATGTTTACCGCACCGTTGGATGATTACACCGCGCAACTGCTGCGGGCGGTGCCGGAGATGCGTCCCGGCTGGCTGGAGGAAGCCAGCGTGCCTGCAACACCAATGTCAAAATAAAACGAAAAGACTTTGGTAATGGATAAAGTTCTACCAGGAAATTACCGATAACACTGCAGATGGGCGACACAGAACGTCCAATAATGACTCGTTATTCTTCATGCTGCAGATAGGCTGCAGCGTGAATTGTTTTGAGCATACCTGCACTCTCACCGGGGATTTCCATGACCATAACTAAACGGCTGTTCTTGATTTTCACCTTACTGGCGCTGTCGTTAATCGCGCTGTCGGCGTATTCCCTCTCAGCGTTAAGCGGATTCCAGTCCCGTTTTGAATTTGTGCAGGTGAACGCCATTCCCAGCATTAAAGACCTCGACAAAACGATCGGTGCTGCCAGCGAACTGCGTCTGGCGTTGTATGAACATCAGAGTCTGAACGACGACAGCAAGCAGCCCGCCGTTGAAACGAAAATAGACCAAATTATGGGCCAGCTGAAAACGCTGACCGATTACTACATGGCCAATGACATTTCTAGCGATACCGACCGCAGCATGACTCAGGATGCACTGAATACCATTACGGCAATTCAGGCCGCGCTTCCCGAGTTTATTACTGCCTCCCGTGCCCACGATGATGCGCGCGCATTGCCGTTGTTACAGGGTGAAAACGGTGTGGGTGCAGCGGTTCGTAAGTTGGCAACAGGTTTACAGGCGCAGATTCAGCTCAATATTGATGCCAGTAATGACCTGCGCCGCGAGAACACGGAGATCTACGGTAAGATTTTCTGGGGCATGCTGATTTTTGCCTCTGCTGCCATTGTTATTCTGGGTCTGCTGGCGGTGAAAACTATCTTCAGTGTACGTAACAGCCTGAACGGCCTGCAGAATGTTATGGTTTCGGTCAGCGAAACACTTGACCTCAGCCAGCAGGCGGATGCGACGCGTAATGATGAGATCGGCAAAACCGCTGCCGCCTTTAACAGCCTGATGGCGCGTGTTTCCGGCGTGCTTGGCTCAGTGACCTCTTCCGCTCAGTCTGTCAGCTCCGCATCAACCCAGATTGCGGCGGGTAACGAAGATCTTTCTGCGCGTACCGAAGAACAGGCTGCCTCGCTGGAGCAGACCTCCGCCAGCATCAGCACCCTGAACGACACCGTAAAACAGAGCGCCGAAAATGCCCGTCAGGCCAGCTCCCTTGCCAGCACCGCTAACGATCTGTCAGTACACAGTGGCAATGCCGTAGCGGCGATGGTCGGCACCATGGATAAAATCAAAACCAGCTCCAGTAAAATTTCTGATATTACCGGGCTGATTGAAGGTATTGCCTTCCAGACCAACATCCTGGCGCTGAATGCGGCGGTAGAAGCGGCGCGCGCAGGTGAGCAGGGGCGTGGTTTTGCCGTGGTTGCCAGTGAAGTGCGTAATCTGGCCCAACGTTCATCGACCGCTGCCCGCGAGATTAAAGATCTGATTGTCACCTCCGCGCAGCTGGTGGAGAGCGGTGCGGTGCAGGCGGCCGATGTCGGTGAGAATATGGCGAAGGTGCAGGGATCGATTCGTCAGGTGGCGGATATTGTTGGTGAAATGGCTGCGGCGACTTCTGAGCAGAGTCAGGGCATCGAGCAGGTGCATCTGGCGATTGGTCAGATGGATAGCGTGACCCAGCAGAACGCCGCGCTGGTTGAAGAAGCATCGGCGGCATCGCAGTCGTTGCAGGAGCAGGCATCGACGCTGAGCCAGCTGGTATCGGCATTCAGGTTGCAGGCCGATCGCCGTGTGCCGGTTGAAACCCATCAGAAGAAAGTACCGGCCATTGCGCCCGCTGCGCGTTTAGCGAAACCTGCTGCTGCGGGTGTCGATGATAACTGGAGTTCTTTCTAAACCTGACTGGCAAGGGTCGGGCATGCCCGACCCCTACGAATAAAGGGGATACGTGCCCGGCCCCTGCGAATACACGGGGACCCTTGCCGGGTGCTGGTGTAGGCTGGGTGGGGAGCCGGTATTAGTAGGGGCGGGGCACGCCCCGCCCGCTGCTATTACTGGTGCGCTATCACTGAAGCGATCACGCCAGTAGCAACAGCGATCAGGACATAATTACCGTCAACGTTCATCCAGCGATGACCGGATGGCGGTGATTTCAATCCGCGTTTTTTCCAGTCACTGACCTGATACCCTTTACCCCGATACTGCGGCGGCAGCGCGCGACCCTGGCGGAAGTCAGGTTTCTGCTGATGTCCTGCCTGCTGGCCACCGCGCTGCTGGTGCTGCGAAGCGTGCTGCGGCTGAGCGTTATGACCCTGTTGCTGGTTTTTCTGCGGCGGCTGCTGATGTTGTTGCTGTGGACGTTTGTGTTGCTGCTGATCTGGGCCATTATCAGGACCCTGAGCAAAGGCACTCAGGCTGCTGCTGGCGAAAATCATAAATGAGAGGGCAACCGTAGCGATCTTTTTCATCTTGTTATTCCTGGCGATTGAATCAATGTTCAGACAGACGGAATGTGGCGTCAGGCGGGCGGTTGAACAAGGGTAAAAGTCTGAAGTTGCCGGGTTTAACGAAATTTTTAAACTTCCTTAACGCAATGCCGGGCACCTCTCCACAGTGTGCCCGGCAGTTGTGCTTAATCAGCCCGCTGATAAGCCTGTTCCAGCAGCCCGCGTTGTTGTTCCACGCTGTAGATCACCAGGCTGTTTTTGCTGTTGGAACGGGCCAGGATCCAGTCAATCTCTTCGCTACTCAGTGAGGGCGGTGACTGCCAGAACGGCGTAATGGCGTTGTCGGTCAGCCAGCTGGCCAGCCGTCTTGCCGTTGCCCCTTCTCCCAGCGGGAACAGAGCGGCACCCAACTGCTGCATCAGTGCAATCTGCTGCGGGTGTTCGCTCTCTCCCAGCAGATGCAGGAACGGCAGCAGCAGGCGGCCACACACTTCCCCATGATGATAATCCTTGATAGCGCCCAGCTCTCCGGCGATACCGTGGATCACGCCCAACCCGGCCATGCTCAGGCTTTGCCCGCCGAGCCAGGAGGCGATCATCATCTGTTCACGCGCCTCATTACCCACTTCATCATCCCGGTTGAGTGCCGCCCAGCCACGCATAAAAGCCTGCATTCCGCTGATGGCAGTCTGGCGGGTAAAAGCATTGCCGCTATGGGAGAGATACGCTTCAAACAGGTGCGTAAATGCATCAATGCCGCAGCAGGCCAGCACATGATCCGAGGCACCGCGCAGCAGCTCCGGGTCGAGGATCGCTATCTGCGGCACAAAGTTAGCGTGACGTAATGATGCTTTGACGTTGAGCCGGGTTTTGTCGGTGATCACGGCATTTTGCGTCACTTCGCTGCCTGTTCCCGCCGTGGTTGGGATAGCGATCAGCGGCAGCGTGGCCCCCGTCACGGCGGTATCGCCCACTTTTTCCAGATAGCGCAGGGTATTCAGGGGATGCTGGCTGAGTGCGGCAACCGCTTTGGCTGCATCCAGCACGCTGCCGCCGCCAATGGCGACCACGCGCTTTGCCTTGTCTCGCCAGCGTGCAACCCAGGCATCGATCTCATCAGGAGACGCTTCATGACTGACGATCTCCACGCCGCACAGCAGGGGTTCCAGCGTGGGCTGAAGCTGTTGCCAGGCGCTGCCGTTAAGAAATGAACGGCCACAGAACAGCAGGGTGGGCAATACCGGATCGTTCAGCAGCGGGACCAGCTGTTCCAGGCTGCCGCTGCCAAAAAAGGTGTGTCGGTTAGTGATCAATTGACGCGTAGACATCAGCAGAAATTCTCGCAGGTTAAGGGCAGGTAAAGGTGATCGCCTGGTCTTTCGGGGCGTTAATAATGGCGAAACGGTGATCGGAAATACGCTGTGCCAGCCAGCCATCCTGCGTGGTTGCTGAGGGGATATAGAGCTGGCGATCGCTGGACTGTAATGGCCCGCTGTCGAGCTTGAGATCGGGCAACGCCACTGAGAATGAGCTGAAGCGGTCAATAATCATCGCCTGGGTGACGCCCTGCGATTGCCCGCTGAGGGTCTGTATCTCACCAGGGCACTGCTGGCCCTTATAGTCTGAAGAGCAGGCGGCAAGCAGTAAGACCAGCAACGCGGGCAGCGCGCGGATAACCGGCAGCGGTGAAGGGAAAGCGGGCAACAGCCAGTGTCCTGACTTCGGCATGATACATCCTGTTAGTGGCGGTTCCACATTGGGTGTGATGCGACTGATTATAGCCCGGCACGATAATAACGTCATTGTGCAGTCATGCTTCGCTGGATAGTTAGTGTTCACTATCGCTGTATGGCTGCATATTCAATAACCCTCCATTTTGTAACGTTAAAGTGAATCAATTTAGCCAAAACGTTAACAATAGTTCGCAAGCGAATTAATGAGTGCTACAATCACCACCGTTTTGTGACGTACATCACATAAGTGCCGACGGCAACGCGTAACTGCCGCACGGAAAAAAGACGTCAGCGCAAAACAGGGAAGCGTTCTTTGGCGATGAACGGAGCAAACGTGACCAGGGGTTATAGACTTTTGGCGGGGTTGCAAGGTGAAGACAAAGCCGTGTACGTCAGGGAATGTTGGGCGCTTACCGGGCTGGGCCGGGTAAGACTTTTAGCATCATTTTTACTCATCGAATAATTCCTGTGAATAATAAAACCTCTGCTTACTTTCTGACGCCTCTGTTTCTGATGACGCCGGTCGCTGTCAGCTATGCACAATCCGCTACCGATGCCGCCAGTGCTCAGGGACAGGGATCCTCCCTGATGGTGATTAAACAACGCACGGGCTTGTCCGAACTGGATACCCCGGCGGCAGTCAGCGTGGTGGAAGGTGACGATCTGCGCCGTTCCAGCGCGCAGGTGAACATTTCCGAAAACCTTGGCGGTGTTCCGGGGCTGCAAATTCAGAATCGTCAGAACTACGCTCAGGATCTGCAACTTTCTGTTCGTGGCTTCGGCAGCCGTTCCATGTACGGCGTGCGCGGTGTGCGTCTGTATGTTGACGGTATTCCCGCCACCATGCCGGATGGGCAGGGGCAGACGTCGAACATTGATATTAACTCGGTGGGTAAGGTAGACGTGCTGCGCGGGCCGTATTCGGCGCTGTACGGCAACGCCTCCGGCGGCGTGGTGAATATTGACAGCGAAACGGGCAGCCAGCCCACCACGCTGGAAGCAGGCACTTACTTCGGTAGCTATGGCTCATGGCGCAACAGCGTGAAAGCCAGCGGGGCTACCGGTGATGGCACCCAGGCAGGTGACGTGAATTACACCCTTTCCGGTTCACGCTTTACCACTCACGGCTTCCGCGACCACAGCGGCACACAGAAAAGCCTGGGTAACGGCAAGCTCGGCGTGCGTCTTGATGATGTCAGTACCCTGACGCTGATGTTTAACAGCGTATCGGTTGATGCCAACGATCCCGGTGGTCTGACGGAAGCCGAATACCAAGCCAATCCGCGTCAGTCGCCACGTGGCGATAACTTTAATACACGAAAGAGTCTGGACCAGACTCAGGTCGGCCTGCGTTATCAGCGTGAGATGAGTGACAACGACCAGCTGACGCTGACCACCTGGCACGGCGAGCGCCACACCACCCAGTATCAGTCCATTCCTTACGGTACTCAGCAGCTTGCTACATATCCCGGCGGTGTGATTGTGCTGGAGCGTAAATATCAGGGTGTGGATACCCGCTGGAAACACGACGGCCAGCTGGGTTCGGTGCCGGTGACGCTGATCGGCGGGCTTGATTATGAAACCATGACCGAACGCCGTCAGGGCTTCCAGAACTACAACACGGTGAATGGGGTTAACCAGTTCGGTGAGAAGGGCGATCAGCGCCGTAACGAAAAAAACACCCTGTGGAACCTCGATCCCTATCTGCAAACCAGCTGGCAGCTGACGCCGAAGTGGACGCTGGATGCCGGGCTGCGCTACAGCACGGTGAACTTTGATTCCACCGACTATTATATAACCAGTGTGAACGGCGATGACAGCGGCAGTGCGCGCTATCACAAGCTGCTGCCGATGGGATCGCTGAACTATGCGGTGACGGATGCATGGAATCTTTATGCTTCTGCCGGGCGTGGTTTTGAAACGCCGACCATTAATGAGCTTTCCTACCGCTCGACCTCCGGCACGCAGACGGGGCTGAACCTGGGGCTGAAACCCGCCACCAGCGACACCGTTGAACTGGGCAGTAAAACCCGCATCGGTTACGGCTTGCTGACCGCTGCCGTGTTCCAGACCAATACCGATAATGAGTTGGTAGTCGACAGCAGTTCAGGTGGCCGTGCGGTGTATAAAAATGCCGGAGAGACGCGCCGCCGTGGCCTGGAGCTGGGCTTTGACCAGCAGTTCGCAATGGACTGGCACCTGAAGCTGGCGTGGACGCTGCTGGATGCGACTTATCGCAATGAAACCTGTAATGCGACGGGGTCGAGCTGTACCCCTGCGGGCAACCGCCTGCCGGGAATTGCGCGCAATATGGGCTACGCTTCACTGGCGTATGTGCCAGAAAGCGGCTGGCATGCCGGTGCTGATATTCGTTATATGAGTGACATTCAGGCCAACGATGCCAACGATGCGCAGGCTCCGTCTTACGCCGTGACCAGCCTGAACAGCGGCTACCGTTTCAACTGGAGCCAGTGGTCACTGGACCTGTTTGGCCGCGTCGATAATCTGTTCGACCGCCAGTATGTTGGCTCCGTTATCGTGAATGAAGGCTATAACCGCTACTACGAACCTGCACCGGGGCGTAACTGGGGCGGCGGTGCCACCATGACGTATCAGTTCTAAGTATTTCGCTGCAGTAATGCGGCAATGAATCCAGTAATGGCCTGCTGAAGCGCCTGCAACAGCGGGCCAACAACACCGTATGGATAGGTAAGTACAAAACTAAAAGATTGGGCGTTCGCTTAATCGATGACTTTAAATTTTGGTAAGGTTCAAACTATGCAAAGTAAAGCATCAAGAATACTGATCCTGTTAACAGCGATTTTCGCCACCCTGAGTGGCCTTTATCTGTTAATCGGCGGTATCTGGTTGGCTAAACTGGGTGGCTCGCTCTACTACATCATCGCTGGTGTGGTTCTGCTGATCACTGCGTTCCTGCTGTATCGCCGCCGTGGCGCAGCGCTGCTGCTCTACGCGATCTTCCTGCTGGCGACCACGGTCTGGTCACTGTGGGAAGTGGGTTCCGACTTCTGGGCGCTCACGCCGCGCCTGGACGTGACCTTCTTCCTCGGCCTGTGGATGGTGTTGCCATTCATCTGGCGTAGCCTTGGCTCAACGGGTGCATTCCCACGCATGGCACTCTCTGCCGTGCTGGTGTTTGTGGTCGCGGTGCTGGCTTACTCGGTGTTTAACGACCCGCAGGAAATCAACGGCACGCTGAGCCAGGATCAGGCCGCTGCGGCCCCGGCTGACGACGGTATTCCGGCAGGCGACTGGCCAGCCTACGGTCGTACGCAGGGCGGTACGCGTTACTCCCCGCTGAAGCAGGTTAACGACAGTAACGTTGATAAGTTGCAGGAAGCCTGGACCTTCCAGACCGGCGATCTGAAAACACCTAACGATCCGGGTGAGATCACCAACGAAGTCACGCCAATCAAAATCGGCGATGCTTTGTATCTGTGTACCGCGCACCAGCAGCTGTTTGCGCTGGATGCTGCTACAGGTAAGCAGAAATGGAAGTTTGATCCGAAGATGAAGACGGATCCGACGTTCCAGCATGTGACCTGTCGCGGTGTGTCTTACTACCAGACACCAGAAGCCGCAGCGACCCCGGCCGGGACTCAGCCTGCGCTGTGCTCACGCCGCGTGTTACTGCCTGTCAATGACGGTAGCCTGTATGCGCTGGACGCGGAAACCGGTGCTCTGTGCCCGGAATTCGGCGACAACGGTAAGCTGAACCTGCAGAGCAATCTGCCTTACAACAAAGTGGGTTCTTACGAGCCAACGTCACCGCCCATCATCACCAGCACCACCATTGTGATGGCCGGTGCGGTAACCGATAACTACTCAACCAAAGAGCCGTCCGGTGTGATCCGTGGTTTCGATGTCAACACAGGTAAGCTGCTGTGGGCCTTCGATACCGGCGCGAAAGATCCGAACGTGATTGCGGAAGGCGAGCAGAACTATACGCCGAACTCCCCGAACTCATGGGCACCGGCGTCTTACGATGCCAAACTGGACCTGGTTTACCTGCCAATTGGCGTTGCAACGCCTGATATCTGGGGCGGTCACCGTACCCCGGAGATGGAGCGTTTCGCCACCGGTATGCTGGCACTGAATGCCACCACCGGTAAGCTGGCCTGGTTCTATCAGACCGTTCACCACGATCTGTGGGATATGGACGTTCCGGCGCAGCCAACGCTGGCTGACATCAACGACAAAGACGGCAACAAGGTTCCGGTCATCTACATTCCGACCAAAACCGGCGACATCTTTGTGCTGAACCGTACCAACGGTAAGCCTGTGGTTCCGGCTCCGGAAATGAAGGTTCCAGGCGGTGCAGCGAAGGGCGATCACGTTTCCCCTACGCAGCCCTACTCTGAACTGAGCTTCCGCCCGAAAGCACAGCTGGCCGGGAAGGATATGTGGGGCGCCACCATCTACGATCAGCTGATCTGTCGTGTGATGTTCCACCAGTTACGTTATGAAGGTCCGTTCACTCCGCCATCCGAGCAGGGTACCCTGGTGTTCCCGGGTAACCTCGGCATGTTCGAGTGGGGCGGTATCGCGGTGGATACTGACCGTCAGGTTGCGGTGACTAATCCAATGGCGCTGCCGTTTGTGTCCCGCCTGATCCCACGTGGCCCGGGTAACCCGATTGAGCCTGATGAGAATGATAAGGGCGGTACCGGTACTGAGTCTGGCGTTCAGCCACAGTATGGCCTGCCGTACGGTGTGACGCTGAATCCGTTCCTGTCTCCGCTGGGCTTCCCATGCAAACAGCCTTCATGGGGCTACATCTCTGCGGTTGACCTGAAAACCAATGATATCGTGTGGAAAAAACGTATCGGCACCGTGCGCGACAGCTCACCGGTTCCGCTGCCGTTTAAAATGGGTATGCCAATGCTGGGCGCGCCGGTGACCACTGCCGGTAACGTCTTCTTCATTGCTGCCACCGCCGATAACTACCTGCGTGCATTCAACGTTTCTAACGGCAAACAGCTGTGGGAAGCGCGTCTGCCAGCAGGCGGCCAGGCGACACCAATGACCTATGAAGTGAATGGCAAACAGTACGTACTGATTGTGGCCGGTGGCCACGGTTCATTCGGTACTAAACTGGGCGACTACGTGAAAGCTTACGCGCTGCCTGACAGCAAATAACGGTGTCTGAAACGGGCGAGGCGTGCCTCGCCCCTACGGTAATCATGCACCTGGCGACAATTAGTGTAGGGGTCAGGCATGCCTGACCCGCAAAGCAAAAAGGGCGACTGAAAAGTCGCCCTTTTTTTATGCCAGTGCTTTCAGGGCCGCGATCTGCTCGCGCCAGCGTATCAGCGCAGCGGCTTCATCGTTCAGAGTGAACGTTAACCCACTGGTCACTGTGGCATATGGTGCCCGATGGGCGATGACCTGTTTGACCTCCGCACTAAATACCGCCAGTTCCAGCGCTGTCAGGGTGCCCTCGCGCTGTGTTGCCAGCGCCTGAATCTCTATCACCGCACCGTCCAGCACCAGCGCGAGGGTGATTTTCCCGTCACGTTGCAGATTACGCGTGGTGGTGGACTGCGGCCAGATGGCAAACAGCAGTTCCCCCGGTGAACGAGCGATGATCTCGCCCAGGCTAAGCTGTGCCGCATAGGGCCAGCCATTTTCGCCGACGCTGGACAGGCGAATCGCCTGATGCAGATGGCTGGCAGGCAGCGAGCCGTCGAGCAAATCCAGCAGCGCGTCGGGCAGGGTGGTGGCGGTCATATCCATTTCCTTCTGGCGTAAAACAGCCAGTTTACTCTGCAATCGGCCTGGTTCGCAGTATCACTTTGCCGTGTATGCTGCCGTCTTGTTTCTTCAGATAAAATATTTCGCTACAAAATGATGAAGTTATTTTTATATTTTGGTTTTTTCCTGGGTTGATGTGTACACAACCCCTTTTATAGTTAAACCTACCATCAACCAGCCTGATTTAATCTGCCCCCTGCTGGCCTCTCTTAATCTTCCCCTAATAATTTTCATTTAAGCTCTATATATCCGGGTGTTGTTAAGCTTTTACTGCTCGTTTTTAGAGCGACCAGGCTATTTTTGACGCTTTGGTGTTCAGCTGAGGGGCAGAGGGTGTAAAGACCAGCAAAATGAAAAAATGCAGTATTTCGTTCAGGATCGAGGGGGGGAATATCAGCCCCTGCTATCCTGATTCATTATTTGTGGTGTTAATTGTTTAATGGATGTAATCAATGACAGACTTTTTGCCTTTCTCGCGTCCGGCAATGGGTGCGGAAGAATTGGACGCTGTTGCCGAGGTGCTGCGTTCAGGATGGATCACCACCGGCCCCAAAAATCAGCAGCTTGAACAGGCTTTTTGCCAGCTCACCGGGAATCGCCATGCGATTGCCGTCAGTTCCGCAACAGCCGGGATGCACGTCACGCTCATGGCGCTGGGTATCGGGCCGGGTGATGAAGTGATCACCCCGTCGCTGACCTGGGTTTCCACACTGAATATGATCGTCCTGCTGGGGGCGACCCCGGTGATGATCGACGTTGATCGCGATACGCTGATGGTGACACCAGCGCTGATTGAAGCGGCCATCACCCCACGGACCAAAGCCATTGTTCCGGTGCATTATGCGGGCGCCCCCGCTGATATCGCTGCTATTCGTACACTGGCGGAGCTGCGGGGCATTGCGGTTATCGAGGATGCGGCCCATGCGGCAGGTACGCACTATCGCGGGCAGCATGTGGGCCGCAGCGGTACCGCCATCTTCTCTTTCCACGCGATTAAAAATATGAGCTGTGCCGAAGGCGGGCTGGTGGTCACCGATGATGATGCTCTGGCCGATCGCGTGCGCAGCCTGAAATTCCACGGACTGGGGGTTGATGCTTTCGATCGCCAGACCCACGGCCGCGCGCCACAGGCCGAAGTGATCATGCCTGGCTTCAAATACAACCTGGCTGACATCAATGCGGCAATTGCGCTGGTGCAGCTGGACAAACTGGCAGCAAACAACGCCCGGCGTGAGCAGATTGCGTTGCGCTACCTCGACGAGCTTTCCGATACCCCGTTCCTGCCTCTGGCTCAGCCTGACTGGCCGCATCACCACGCCTGGCACCTGTTTATCCTGCGCATTGACCCTGAGCGATGCGGTATCAGCCGCGATGAACTGATGCAGGCGCTCAAAGAGCAGGGGATTGGCAGCGGTCTGCACTTTCGGGCGGCGCATACGCAGAAATATTATCGCGAGCGCTTCCCTCACCTGTCCCTGCCGCACACGGAATGGAACTCAGAGCGTATCTGCTCGATTCCCCTGTTCCCGGGGATGACTGACGAAGATGGCAGCCGCGTGATTGTGGCGCTGCGTAAGCTGGCAAAGAGATAAGAGATGACAGAACAACCGATCAACAAACTCTCCGTCGTGATCCCGGTGTACAACGAGCAGGAGAGCCTGCCCGAATTGATCCGTCGTACGGATACGGCCTGCGCGCAGCTGGCTATCGACTATGAAATTCTGCTGGTTGATGACGGCAGCAGCGATGCCTCGGCCGAGATGCTTACTGCCGCCGCAGAGGCGCCGGGCAGCCATATTGTTGCGGTGCTGCTGAACCGTAACTACGGCCAGCACTCGGCGATCATGGCCGGTTTCAGCCATGTCAGCGGTGACCTCATTATCACGCTCGATGCCGATCTGCAAAATCCCCCTGAGGAGATCCCCCGCCTGGTGGCAACGGCCCGGCAGGGCTACGACGTGGTTGGCACCGTGCGGCAAAACCGTCAGGACAGCTGGTTCCGTAAGCGTGCCTCGCGTCTGATCAATCATCTGATTCAACGCACCACGGGCAAAGCGATGGGCGACTACGGCTGCATGCTGCGTGCTTACCGACGACATATTGTGGATGCCATGCTGCACTGCCATGAGCGCAGCACCTTTATCCCTATTCTGGCGAACACCTTTGCCCGGCGGGCGACGGAGATCCCGGTACTGCACGCCGAGCGTGAATTTGGCGACTCCAAATACAGCTTTATGCGCCTGATCAACCTGATGTATGACCTGATCACCTGCCTGACCACCACGCCACTGCGTCTGTTAAGCGTTTTTGGCAGTGTGATTGCGCTGGCAGGTTTTGCTATTTCCCTGCTGCTGCTCGGACTGCGCCTGTTCCTTGGCCCGCAGTGGGCAGCAGAAGGGGTATTTATGCTGTTTGCCGTGCTGTTTATTTTTGTCGGTGCACAGTTTATTGGCATGGGGCTGCTTGGCGAGTATATCGGGCGCATCTACAACGATGTACGCGCTCGTCCTCGTTATTTTATTCAGCGCGTTGTCAGCCGTGACGCCAACACCACACAGGATAAATCATTATGAAAGCCGTAGTCTTTGCCTACCATGATATGGGCTGCACCGGGATCCGGGCGCTGGCTGAAGCGGGTTTTGAAATCTGCGCAATTTTCACCCATGCGGACAATCCCGCTGAGAATCACTTCTTCGGTTCTGTCGCACGTACTGCCGCGCAGTTGGGTGTGCCGGTTTATGCGCCAGAGGAGGTTAACCACCCTTTGTGGGTTGACCGCATCCGTGAAATGAAACCTGACGTGATTTTCTCATTCCACTACCGCCAGATGCTGAGTGACGAGATCCTCGCCTGTGCGCCTGTGGGGGCGTTTAATCTGCATGCCTCACTGCTGCCGAAGTATCGCGGCCGTGCTCCGCTGAACTGGGTGCTGGTTAACGGCGAGGAAGAAACCGGCGTCACGTTGCATCGCATGGTGAAACGCGCCGATGCCGGGGCGATTATCGCTCGTGAGAAAGTGGCGATTGCGGCGGAAGATAATGCGCTGACGCTGCATTATAAGGTGTGTGAGAGTGCGAAGCAGTTGCTGTCGCAAAGCCTGCCGGGCCTGCTCAGTGGTGATTTCACTGAATACCCGCAGGATGAAAACCAGGCAACCTGTGTTGGACGACGCACCCCGGAAGACGGGCGCATCGACTGGCAGCAGCCGGTGCAACGTACCCATAACCTGGTGCGTGCGGTTACCGATCCCTGGCCGGGGGCGTTCAGCTATGTGGGTGCCGCGAAGTTCATCATCTGGCAATCTAAAATCTGCCACGACTGGCCGGTGACAAAACCCGGTACGGTGCTTTCCGTCTCGCCTTTTGTTATCGCCTGTGCTGACGGTGCGCTGGAAGTGGTCACCGGGCAAAGCGACAGCGGCGTCTATATGCAGGGCAGCCAGCTGGCGCAAACGTTGGGACTGGTAGCAGGTGCCTTACTGCATAACCAGCCGGTGGCAGCGGCAAAACGCAGAGCCCGTGTGCTGATCCTCGGCGTCAATGGCTTTATCGGTAACCACCTGACGGAGCGCCTGCTGGCCGATGATCACTTCGAAATCTTCGGGCTGGATATTGGTTCTGATGCGATTAGCCGCTTCGTGGGGCACGAGCGTTTCCATTTTGTTGAAGGGGATATCAGCATTCACTCGGAGTGGATCGAGTACCATATTAAAAAATGTGATGTGGTTCTCCCGCTGGTGGCGATTGCCACGCCGATCGAATATACCCGCAACCCACTGCGCGTGTTTGAACTGGATTTTGAAGAAAACCTGAAGATTATTCGCGACTGCGTGAAGTACAAAAAACGCATTATTTTCCCTTCTACCTCGGAAGTTTATGGCATGTGTACCGATGCCACTTTCGATGAGGACCATTCGAATCTGGTGGTCGGTCCGATCAATAAACAGCGCTGGATTTACTCAGTGTCTAAACAGCTGCTGGATCGGGTGATCTGGGCCTACGGAGAAAAAGAGGGGCTGCGCTTTACGCTGTTCCGGCCGTTCAACTGGATGGGACCACGTCTGGATAACCTGAACGCCGCACGTATCGGCAGTTCACGCGCCATTACCCAGCTGATCCTCAATCTGGTGGAAGGTTCACCAATTAAGCTGATTGACGGCGGGCGGCAGAAGCGTTGCTTTACCGATATTCGTGACGGCATTGAGGCGCTGTTCCTGATTATCGAAAACAAGCAGCAGAACTGCGACGGGCAGATTATCAATATCGGTAACCCGGATAACGAAGCCAGTATTAAAGAGCTGGCCGAACAGCTGCTGGCCAGTTTTGAGCGGCACCCGCTGCGCCACCAATTCCCGCCGTTTGCCGGTTTCCGCGAAGTGGAAAGTAGCAGCTATTACGGCAAGGGATATCAGGATGTGGAGCACCGGAAACCGTCAATCCGTAATGCGAAACGCCTGCTGAACTGGCAGCCTGAGGTAGCGATGAACTACACCATTGATGCCACGCTCGATTTCTTCCTGCAAACCGTTGAGCAGGACGAGATCATCAAATGATCAATGTCGGTCTGCGCATTGATGTGGATACCTGGCGCGGAACCCGGGACGGTGTGCCGCGCCTGATCTCTATCCTTGAACGCCAGCAAACTCGCGCCAGTTTTTTCTTCAGCGTTGGGCCGGATAATATGGGCCGCCATTTATGGCGGCTGCTAAAACCACGCTTTCTGTGGAAGATGCTGAGGTCAAATGCGGCTTCACTGTATGGCTGGGACATTCTGCTGGCGGGTACAGCCTGGCCCGGACGACACATCGGTCAGGGGCTGGCCGATGTGATCCGTCAGGCGAGCCAGCAGCATGAAACAGGCATGCACGCCTGGGATCATTTTGCCTGGCAAACCTGGGCAGGCGTATGGTCTGCCGGGAAGTTAAGCGAAGAGGTCCGTCGCGGGGTGGAAGCACTCAGTGAACTCATCGGGCAACCCGTAACCTGCTCAGCGGCAGCGGGCTGGCGGGCAGATGGTCGTGTCCTCGCCGCCAAACAGCCTTTTGATTTTCGTTATAACAGCGACTGTCGCGGCACAGAACCCTTCCGGCCAGTTCTGCCCGATGGGCGCCTGGGAACCGTACAGATCCCGGTGACGTTACCAACGTGGGACGAAGTGGTCGGGATGCGTGTTGCTCCTGAGCACTACAACGCATTTATCCTCGATGAGATCGGTCGTCAGCAGGGCGTTCCGGTTTACACCATCCATGCCGAAGCGGAAGGGATCGTGCTGGCGGATCAGTTTGATGCACTGCTGACGGAGGCGCGACAGCGTGGGATCCGTTTCTGTCCACTGGGCGAGCTGCTGCCGCAGGATCTATCGCAGCTGCCAACGGGCAAAATTATTCGGGGTAGCCTCCCCGGCCGTGAAGGTTGGCTGGGATGCCAGCAATTAGCTGAGTGATTGCGGATGAAATACACCCGTTATGCCTTGTTACTGCCCCTGTTGTATGTGCTCTATTACCTGCTTCCTCTTGAGTTCCGTGCTCTTTGGCAGCCGGATGAAGTTCGCTATGCGGAGATCAGCCGTGAAATGCTGGTCAGTGGAAACTGGGTGGTGCCACACTTTCTCGATCTGCGCTATTTCGAGAAGCCGATAGCCGGGTACTGGATCAATAACATCAGTCAGTGGATCTTCGGCGGCAACAATTTCGCCGTGCGTTTTGGCTCAGTGTTTTCTGTGTCACTCAGTGCCTTACTGATTTACTGGCTGGCGTTCAGTATGTGGCGTCAGCGTGCGACCGCGTTGTTATCTGCGGTGATCTTCCTCACCTGCATGTTGGTCTATTGCATCGGGACTTATGCGGTATTAGACCCGATGATCACGCTATGGCTGACGGCAGCGATGTGCAGTTTCTGGCTGGTCGGGCAGGGGGGAAGTCGGCGGCAGAAAACAGCGGGTTGGTTACTGCTGGGGCTGGCCTGCGGGATGGGTTTTATGACCAAAGGCTTTCTGGCGCTGGCGGTGCCGGTGGTGGCGATTGTGCCGTGGATGATCTGGCAGCGTCGTGTGAAAGAGCTGATGTTATGCGGGCCGCTGGCCTTACTCAGTGCGGCGCTGATCTCGGCACCCTGGGCCATCAGTATTGCCCGACAGGAACCGGATTTTTGGCATTACTTCTTCTGGGTGGAGCATATTCAGCGCTTTGCGGAGGATGATGCTCAGCATAAAGCGCCATTCTGGTATTACATCCCGGTACTGATTGCCGGGGCACTGCCATGGCTTGGGCTGCTGCCTGGGGCGCTGCATCGGGCCTGGCGGGAGCGGCAGGTGGTTGCGGCGAGTTCTGCCTATTTACTCGCTTGGGTGGTGATGCCGTTGCTGTTTTTCAGTGTGGCGAAAGGCAAACTGCCGACCTACATCCTGCCCTGTTTTGCACCGCTGGCGATGCTGCTGGCACATCATGCGATGGCACTGTCCACCGCAGGGCGACGCGGCCTGAAAGCCAACGGCGTGGTCAATCTGGTGGTGGGGATCGTGCTGCTGCTGGCAATGGTGCTGATCGTGGCGCCGTGGGGGCTGCTCAGGCACCCGGTGTATGCCCGGCATGAGGTGATCAAAGTGCTGCTGGCAGGAACGGCATTTCTGTTTTGGGCACTGGTGGGCGCGGCCAGCCTGATCGGGGGCGCGAGACACTGGCGGCTTGCCGCGCTGTGTCCATTGGGGCTAGCGCTGGTGGTGGGTGCCGTCATCCCCGATAAGGTGATTAATTCCAAGCAGCCGCAGCCGTTTATTGCCGACGTCAGCCGGGATTTGCAGCAGAGTCGATTTGTGCTGTCGAACACGATTGGCACGGCATCTGCGCTGGCCTGGGAACTGAAGCGCAGCGATATTTTATTGTTAGAACAGCAGGGTGAGTTGGCCTACGGTTTGCGCTATGCCGATGGTGCCGATCGCCTTATTCCGACTGCGGATTTTGCACAATGGCTGAGCGCTCATCGGCGTGAAGGTAATGTGTCATTAGTGATTAAGCTCTCCTCTGAGGGCGACAAAGTGGATGAGCGTATCCCTGTG
Source organism: Erwinia sp. AnSW2-5 (assembly GCF_045107195.1). Taxonomy (NCBI): domain Bacteria; kingdom Pseudomonadati; phylum Pseudomonadota; class Gammaproteobacteria; order Enterobacterales; family Erwiniaceae; genus Erwinia; species Erwinia sp. AnSW2-5. Next base: position 2,262 of record NZ_JBJGXA010000013.1, on the reverse strand, counting down.
CCTGATCGTCTCTACCAGCAGGGGCGGATGCTGTTTTACCTCTATCGGCAGCAGCCGTGAATATGTTGCTGATTGTCCTGGCCAGCCTGTTGAGCTGCGGCGGGCAGTTATGTCAGAAGCAGGCGACGATGCGTGAGGGCCACCGTTATCTGCTGGTGTGGCTGGCGGCCAGCATTTTATTGCTGGGGATAGCGCTGCTGGTGTGGTTGCGTGTACTGCAAATCGTGCCAGTGGGGGTGGCTTACCCCATGTTGAGTCTTAACTTTATTTTTGTGACCCTCGCCGCACGCTGGTTGTGGCAGGAAGCGATCTCATTGCGTCATGGACTGGGCATTGTGCTGATTGTGGCTGGAGTGGCGGTGATGGGGATCTATACCTGATGGGGCTGATCTGGGCTTTTTGCAGCGTGCTGCTGATCAGCGCCGCGCAGTTAATGATGAAGTGGGCGATCGTACAGTTTCCCTCTATTGATCAGCCCGCGCTGTTTAGCACGGCGCTTCTCAGCCTCTCCTTGCCCACGCTGGTGCTGTTCGGCGGGCTGCTGGCCTACGGTCTTTCGATGCTGTGCTGGTTGCTGGCCTTGCAGCGCCTGCCCCTGAGCCGGGTTTATCCTCTGCTGAGCCTGAGCTATCTGCTGGTATGGGCGGCGGCGCTGTGGTTGCCTGGAATAAATGAAACCTTTCTCTGGGGCAAGCTGGTGGGCGCGGTGATCATCCTCTCCGGGCTGTTGTTGATATTCTGGCCGGGGAAAAATACCCACAGATAGTGCTATCATCGCGCGATTCATTACACAGAGTCTGTCAAAAACATGAACCCTTCACTTCCTCTCCTGCATGTCAGGGAGGTTACGTTTGTGCGCCAGGATAAAACGCTGTTGTTGCCTGTGTCCTTTGAACTTCACAAAGGCGAGTTCCTCTGGCTAACGGGGCCATCCGGGGCGGGTAAAAGTACCCTGCTGAAAATTATTGCTTCCCTGCTCGATGCGTCCGGTGGTGAAGTGAGGTTTAACGGTCAGCCGATTGTTGAGTTGAAACCCGAACAGTATCGCCAGCGAGTCTCCTACGTCTTTCAGACGCCACAGCTGTTTGGCCGTACGGTATATGACAATCTCTCTCTGCCTTATCAGATCCGCCAGCAGCCTGTTGATCGTCAGCATCTCGGCGATGAGCTGGTACGATTGGGGCTGCCTTCTGCGATGCTGGACACGCCGGTGGATCAACTCTCTGGCGGGGAAAAACAGCGCGTGGCACTGCTGCGTAATATGCAGTTCCCCCCGGATATCCTGTTGTTGGACGAAATCAGTAGCGCGCTGGATGACGAGAATAAACAGAGGGTAGCGCAGTTGGTCGGCGAGCAGGTGGCACGGGGAAGTGCGGCGATCTGGATCAGCCACGACAGCGTAGAAACAAACGATGGCAGACGGCGGCTCCGGCTGTCGCCCGCCGAAATGGAGAGCTGGCATGAACCAGCATAATATTACTAATGAGTCACTGGCACTGGCATTAATGCTGGTGGTGGTTGCACTGCTGGTCAGCGGTAAAGAGCGGTTAGGGCTGGAAAAAGACATCATCTGGAGCGTGGCGCGCGCCATTGTGCAGTTGGTGATTGTTGGCTACGTGCTTAAGTATATTTTCGATATCAACAATCAGTGGCTGACGGTGTTGATGGTGCTGTTTATCTGCGTAAATGCCGCGCTGAACGCGAAAAAGCGCAGTCGCGCTATCGACAGAGGCTTTCTGATTTCGTTTATTGCCATTACCTCCGGGACCACGCTAACGCTGGCCACTCTGCTGCTTAGTGGTGCGATTGAGTTTATGCCCATGCAGGTGATCCCGATCTCGGGAATGGTTGCCGGTAATGCGATGGTGGCGGTGGGGTTGTGCTTCAGCAATCTGAATCAACGCTTTAGTGATAATCGCCAGAAGGTGGAAGAGATGCTGAGCCTGGGAGCCAGTGCAAAGCTGGCATCGACCTCTATCGTGCGTGACAGCATACGCGCAGCTATGATCCCAACGGTTGATGCAGCAAAAACGGTCGGTCTGGTGAGTTTACCGGGTATGATGTCCGGTCTGATTTTTGCCGGTATTGATCCGGTAAAAGCCATTAAGTATCAGATTATGGTGACGTTTATGCTGCTCGGCACCGCCAGCCTGTCGACGATAATTGCGGGGTATCTGGCGGCCCGCCGTTTTTATACTGCGCGTGTGCAGTTGAAATAAACGGCCAGAGTGGTGCTGGTCTGCACGATGGCCCAGGTCAACG
>NZ_JBJGXA010000012.1:0-142710 GCF_045107195.1 Erwinia sp. AnSW2-5 | reverse complement strand
GCCAAATTCAGTAAACCACTTCAATCTAACGGATAAGCAGTTCCAAATGAGTGAATTTCTCCATTATCTTTATCAATAATGAACGGTGCATTTCCTGCCAACTGAGCAGAAAACTCACCCGTTTCCATATACTCTCTCGATTGATAACACCAGAACCAGCCTTCTGAGAATCGGCCATGAAGTGTAATAACGACTGGAATGTCAAATCCTTTAAGGTAATCCAAAGCCTTGTCCATCGCATTCTGATAAGTAATCATTATTCCATTCTCAATCGATAACGTCATTTGAACTAGCTGATTTGACCTGCTCCCGGCAAACTAACATAGCACGATGTAAGCAAGTTCCGCTTCTGGCACACAGCAGCCCCCCAACAACGCACCAAAATAATCTTACTATTACCCCCTCCCCCCTGTTACACCCGCACCCCGTTACACCTGTCACATCCCCGCACCTTTCCCCTCCCTTCCCACCGCCCTCCTTACCCTACTCCCGCACCAAATCAACAACTTACCTCCACCCCAAATCCTGGCACGCTTTTCGCACTATGCAGCCCTGAGTTCCTGATCCGGCCGCATCAGTGGCAATGGACAGGATTTAGGCCTATCTCAAGGGAAAAGAAGATGAAAGCAGCACGTTGGTATAAAGCGCATGACATCCGTATTGACGATATCGAAGAACCTCAGGTTTCTGCGGGCAAGGTAAAAATCAAAGTGGCATGGACCGGGATCTGCGGCAGCGACCTGCACGAATACCTCGCCGGGCCGATCTTTGTTCCGGTCGATAAGCCGCATAAACTCAGCCACGATATTGCACCGATTGTGATGGGCCACGAGTTCTCAGGCGAAGTGGTCGCGGTGGGAACGGGCGTCAGCAAATTTAAAGCCGGTGACCGTGTGGTTGTCGAGCCAATCCTCTCCTGTCGCGAATGCGAAGCCTGCCGCGAAGGCAAATATAACCTGTGTGGCGACCTGGGCTTCCACGGTCTGTCCGGCGGCGGCGGTGGTTTCTCCTCCTTTACAACCGTAGACGAGCATATGGTGCACCGTATGCCAGACGGTCTCTCCTACGAGCAGGGCGCGCTGGTCGAGCCTGCCGCCGTGGCGCTGCACGCCGTGCGTATGAGCAAGCTGAAAGCCGGTGACAAAGCCGCAGTATTCGGTGCTGGCCCTATCGGTCTGCTGGTGATTGAAGCTCTGCGTGCTGCGGGTGCCTCTGAGATTTACGTGGTGGAACTGTCGCCGCAGCGTGGCGAAAAAGCGCGTGAGCTGGGTGCCAACGTGGTGATTGACCCGAGCAAGCAGGATGCGGTGGCTACCATTCGTGAACTGAGCAAAGGCGGCGTGGATGTGTCGTTCGAAGTGACCGGCGTGCCGGTGGTGCTGAAACAGTGCATCGACAGCACCCGTTATGAAGGCGAAACCATCATTGTCTCTATCTGGGAAGGCGAAGCATCATTCCACCCGAACAAGGTGGTGCTGGCCGAGCGTAACGTTAAAGGCATCATCGCTTACCGCCATATCTTCCCGGCGGTGATGGAGCTGATGACTCAGGGCTATTTCCAGGCCGATAAGCTGGTGACTAAGCGCATTGAGCTGGACGATCTGGTGACTGAAGGGTTTGAAGCGCTGGTGAAAGAGAAAAATCAGGTGAAAATCCTGGTGCGTCCACCGCAGTAATCCCTCAGGCTGTGCTGGCCGACCAAAAGAAAAGGTCGGCCACAACGGGCTGAGGTATCCCATCAATTCTTTGGGTGGGGTCTTTCAGCTCCGTTATTCTATTTCCCGCATATAGTCATCGGTTTTCAATGAATATTCCTTTGGGGCAAAGGGCATCGGTACACCATTCAGCATCCTGAACTCAGAAATAATATCGCGACGATATTCCCTTATCTTAGTGGGTGAGCGTAAAGCAATATCAACATTTATCTCGCCATTATCCGGGAAGTGATAGTAAGACTGTGGAATACACAGCTGATTATCAGCGATCGGCAAGGCAGGAAACTCTTTATTGAAGCCAGACCTCTCGGGCGCACTTCTCTCTCTGATCGAAAGATAATGTACGTAATAGTCACCTGGATTTTTAATCTGGAAACAGAACCCAGCCTGAGACCTCGAAACCTGCCCGATTTCAGGTAATGGCGTGTAATCGCCAAATAACCCGCACCCGGCCAAAAGTGAAGAGAGCAGCACGGGAAACACTATTTTTTTCATCGTCATTACAGACTCCACGGGAAGGATCTCAGCGTGTGCTTATACTGGCTTTTGAAAAGTCCGGGCGGTAATAATTTCGGAAATACATTTCCCCATTGGGAAAAATGGAAGTATTCTTATTCTGCCGTCCGAAAAAGAAATAACTCCCTTTATGTATCCACACTTTCGAGTAGTTAATTGTCTCGCGAAAAATATCTTTGGCCATTTTGACTGCACCTGGTGTCATCAGGCGCAAGCTGCGGTCCTTAGTTTCCTTATCAATCATCACTATTCCTTAGTTTTTCCATGATTATCGCCAGACAAGGGTAGCATTTGTGTGTGCTTTTTAACGTTTACAAGGGTTAATTTGTCAGTCATATCACACTATTACCCAAGACAGTAACTTCAGTTTTGGCGAGCGTTAATCGTCAGTAGCAGCAGCGGATTCGGATTTGAGTTTTGACGTTGAGGCCGGATTCTGTTGCGGTTTTAAACCAACAGCGAGCACCGTTTTTACGGGGATGGGGCCAGTTTGAGGTAAGCCGGACGTCACGCGCCGAGGCCCGCAGGGATGCGGCCGTTGCCGATCCGGCGTGCTCAAACTGGCCTCAGACCTGACGCGTTCCTTGCAGCGATAAAAACCTTCAGCCCTACGTGATCCTCGCGATCAGCGCATCCACCACCTCATCACGCAAATACGCATGCCGGGCTAACAGCATCTGCGCCACGCTGACCGTTTTTGATACCTGATAAAAATGCCCGCTGTTCAGCGCAGCTTCGAACTGATTCGCCTGGCGATGTGCCGCCGCTAAATCACAGTCCACCAGCAGCACCGCATGGGCCAGCACCACATGGCGGCGCGGTGCATCGGCATCACTGTTGGGAATTGCCCGCCAGTATTGTGCCGTTCCGGCAATTTTCCGCGCCTGCTGCCCTTCGCCACAGGCGAGGTTAAAGCGCCCGTCGCAGAACGATCCTTCCACTGCCTGCCAGCCCGTCACCACGCCCAGTTCCGCCAGCGCCTCACTTAAGATCGCGCACAGATGACGATACACCTCTTCCGCAGCCTCACCGAGGGTGCGATCAACCGGATACGCCAGGCTGAGGTTGATAATGCCCGGTCCCTGCGGCACCAGCCCACCGCCGGATTTACGCAGGAACACCGGGCATCCGGCTGCGGCAAACTGCTCCCGAACAGTGTCCAGCGCGGTAAAGCGTCGGTAGCTGGAGGGCACCACCAGCGACGTCGGCCCGTACCACAGCTGGGCCACCTTGTGGCCTGCGGCAGCCAGCGGAAACAGCCCGTCCTCGGCCTGAGTCGGGTCCGCACAGTACAGCAACCGTCCCTGCGGCAACATAAACGGGCCGTCACCCGCGACCTGCACGCTTTTCTTCATCGTCATCTCTTCCCGTTACGCAGGCTGAGTGTTGGGCGACTGAATGCCATAACGCTGCATCCGGCGGTACAGCGTCATACGGCTGATGCCCAGCTGGCGCGCCACGGCGCTGTGGTTCCAGCGTGCGGCACGCAGCAAGGCCACCAGCTGTTGCCCTTCATCCGGCAGCGCCTGCACCTCTGTTGGGCTTTCCTGGACTAACGTAACCGGGGCGGTGATGCCGATGCCATCAGGCAGATCGCCCGCGTCAATGATGTTGCCCTCGGCCATCGCCACGGCGTAATCCAGCGCATTGCTCAGTTCACGCAGGTTGCCAGGCCAGCCATGCTGATGCAGGCACTGACGCGCCGCCACAGAGAGCCGCGCTTTATCTGCCAGCATGTTGTCGATTAACCAGTCGAGATCGCGGCGGTTGCGCAGCGCAGGCAGGGTGATACGCGCCCCCTGCAAACGCCAGAACAGATCCGCACGAAAACGCCCCTGCTCCACTAGCTGATCAAGCAGATGATGTGAGGCAGAGATCACACGAATATCCACCGGGATCGGGCGCGACGCCCCGACCGGCAGCACTTCCTGCTCGGCCAGCACGCGCAGCAACCGCGTCTGCATCTCCAGCGGCATATCGCCAATCTCATCCAGGAACAGCGTGCCGCCGTCGGCTTCCTGAATCAGGCCGCGCCGCGCTTTGCTGCCCGCGCCGGAGAAGCTGCCCGGCAGATGACCAAACAGCACACTTTCAATCAATGTTGCGGGGATTGCGGCACAGTTCACCGCAATAAACGGCTGGCCGCTGCGCGGGCTGGACTGATGGAACGCGCGGGCAAAATACTCTTTGCCGCTGCCCGTTTCCCCCTGCACCACCAGATGCAGCGGCGCACTCAGCAGGCGGGCGGCCCGCTGTAGCTGCTGCTGCAACGCCGGATCACCGCCCGTCAGCGCCGCCAGCGGGGCAGGCAGTGCGGCGGGTGTGGTGATCGCCGGGCGCTCAGGGCGGCGTGCGGGCTGCACCGCCGTCACATACAGCCGTTCCCCGCTGTTCACCCGCTCCAGCGTGCCCTGGCGGCCGTTGGCGCTGGCCAGCCAGTCCGGCAAACTGTCTATCGAAGTATTAAACAGCTGCTCAATCGGCATGCCGAGCAGCGTGCTGCGGCAATGCGGCAGCGGCGCATCGATGCCCAGCTCCTGCTCCAGCATGCGCTGCGCACGGTGGTTATGCCCAATCACCCGGCCACGGGCATCAAAGGCAATCAGGTAATCCGGGCTGACCTCAACAAACGGCGAGGAAGGGCTGAGTTTCAGCACCCAGTCGGTACGGTGGCGATGCCCGAACCAGGCATTTTCAATCTGGTGGGCATGCATCTGCGCAATCTGTAACGCCAGCTGCTGGCCGGATTTTGGCTGCGGCGAGGTCAGTGCGGAGATATCGAGGATGGCGTTAAGCTGCCCCTGCGGATCGAACAGCGGCACGGCCGAACAGGAGAGCGCAATATGCGTGGCATCGAAATGGTCGTTGTGATGTACGGTCAGCGCTTTCCCGGTTGCCAGCGCGGTGCCGACCGCACAGGTGCCCGCCCAGGCTTCCGACCATTGCGCCCCAAGGAACAGGCCCGCGCGGCGCAGGCTGATTTCAGCGCTGTCATCCCCCAGATAATCCACCGTCACGCCCTGCGCATCCGTCAGCAACACCACATAACCCGCCGGAGCAATCTGCTGATACAGCATGCTCAGGCCGTGCCGGGCAATACGGCGAAACTCTTCAAGGTGCTCGCGATGCTCACGCAGCGCCTGCCAGGGGAGAATGTGCGCCGCCTGCATACGGCTGGGATCAAGACCGTGACTTTCCACGCAGCGCTGCCAGGAGTCGCGGATCGTCTGGTCATGCTGGAGCCGCGCCAGATGCTGCGCATTGTCGCTGACGCAGGCCAGTACGGTGGCAATATGTTCACGCTGACTCTGATTCACAACAGTCTCCTTTTGGTCCTGTGAGACAGTAACAGCAGCGAAAAGCCGCTCAAAAGCTGCCAGAAGGTAATGGGATACACCGCCGCACGCTCAATGATGCCAATCGGTAACGCCACATACGGGATCAGCGCCATGCAGAGCAAGCCGCCGCATCCCAGCAGCAGGCTAAACCCGGCATACATCGGCCTGCCACGACGAACGGCGAAGCCGGTGGCGATCAGGCAAAAATTCCCTCCACCAATCGCCATCACCGCGCCCACCTGATGCAACGTCACGCCATCGGCTTCCCCACCGCTGTGGAACAGGGCGATCAGCACGCCGCCGATGCCATGAAGGCAACCTGCCAGCAATGCCGCCCACCCCATTCCGCCGGGAAACTGCGGCCGCAGTAACCAGCAGGCCAGCATAAACAGCACGCCTTCAAGCGCAAACCCGGCGTTCATCACGTTATGCAGCGGTGAACAGATTTGCGGCCCGCATTCAGGAATGCCGAGGTCACTAATATAGTTATGACTGTAGCGATAAAGCGGATGATGCCAGGCCAGCGCGCTGGTGCGTTCGGCCAGCAGATACAGCAATCCCCCGGCGGCAAAACAGCACCCTCCTGCGCGACGGCGGCCAGATAAATGCGACATTTTATTCTCCTGTTACTGGCAGCATTCAGTCTGACAGAGCGCCAAAAAAAAACCACCCCGGTTGGGGTGGTAAAGGACGATAATTCGCTACTGACGGGCGGTTCTTCATCCCCCTCGTCGGCCAGGCGATCCGCGACTTACCAGCGATAGTTCACCGAGGCCACCACATTGCGGCCCGTGCCATAGAAGCAGGCTTCGCTGTTGCTACAGGATGCCACGTAATGCTTGTCGGTCAGGTTCTGCACATTCAGCTGAACCGTGGTGCCTTTCAGGCTGGAAACCGCCTCGCCCAGTTCATATTTTGCCATCGCATCGTACAGCGTGAAGTGTGGCACTTCGTTGGTGCCGGTGCTGTCCGCCGGGGCATCACCGGTATAACGCACGCCGGTACCCACGGTCAGCCCGTTCAGCACACCGTTCAGGAAGCTGTAGCTGCCCCAGGCCGATGCCGCATGACGCGGAATGCTGGCAGGCGTCCGTCCCAGTTGGGTGGCCGTGTAAGTCTCTTTGGTGACCGCATCGGTATAGGTATAAGCCGCCATCAGCTTGATTTCCGGCAACGGCTGGGCATGTATTTCCATTTCCACGCCGTTAGAGTCAACCTTACCGACCTGCTCGTTGTATCCGGTCACCGGGTTGTTCGAGGTGATATTTTTCTGCGTAATATCAAACACCGACACGGTCATCACGGTGTTGGAACCCGGCTGCTGGTATTTCACCCCCACTTCGCTCTGCTCTCCGGTCGTTGGCTTAAACGGATCGGTTCCCGGTGCGCCATTGCTCAGGTTCGGTTCAAACGAGGTGCTGTAACTGATGTAGGGGGACAGACCATTATCAAAGGCATACAACAGCCCGGCACGACCGGTAAAGGCGCTGTCATTGTTTTTCACATCCGTACCGTTCAGGCGGTCAATGGTACGGATTTGCGACCAGTCGTTACGGCCGGACAGCACCAGGTTCCAGTTGTTCCACTCCATCTGATCCTGCAGGTATACCCCAACCTGATGCAGCTGCTTCACGGTGTTAATGCTGGTGCTAAAATCGTCCTCATTCACATCAACACGGACAGGATCCGCCCAGTCAAGGCGATACTGGGTAGAGGTGTGGCGCGACAGGGTACTGGCAACGCGGCTCCAGCGGTAATCCAGCCCACCGAGCACGGTATGCCCGACATCACCGGTATCAAACAGCCCTTTCAGGTGGTTATCGACACCGACTTCATTGGTCATCGCCGTTTCATGTTGCGGGCGACGTTCAATGGTGTGGTCGTTGAAGGTTGGGCTGGTGGTATAGACCATATATTTATAGTCTTCATCGCGATGGGTATAACGCAGGTTCTGAGTGAACGACAGCGCTTCATTGAAACTGTGGTCAAATTCGTAGCCGATCGAGACCTGTTCCCGCTTATTACCATAGTAGTTAGGGTCGTTGATATTGAAGTCATACGGGATATACCCGGTGCTGGCTTCTTGCAACGTCCCCGCCATCGGCAGGAAGTTACGCGATCCGGCTTTCGGGTCGTTCTGGTAGCTGGTTAACAGGGTAAAGCTGGTGTCGGCATTCGGCAGCCAGGTGATGGCGGGCGCTATCGCCACGCGTTCCTGTTTGTTGTTTTTCACATTTTCATGTTTGGTGCTGGCGACACCGTTCAGACGATAAAACAGCGTGTTGTCATCATTCAGCTTGCCGCCAAAATCAAAGGCCGCTTCGCCCAGGTGATGATTGCCGGTGCTGAGCTGCACTTCGCGGAGGGTTTCGGCCGTCGGGCGCTTGCTGGTCATCACCACCAGGCCACCAGGGCTGACCTGGCCGTATAACACACCCGCCGGTCCGTGGACCATTTCCACACGCTCCAGCAACCAGGGATCAACCTGCCCCGCTCCGCCGCTGGAGCTGGAAAGACCGAAGTGCAGACCATCCAGCAGTTTTGGCGCGTAGCGGAAGCCACGGCTGATAATTTCGTCGTTACGGTTGGAGTTGCCGCGATAGTTGGTGACCACACCGCTGGTGTAGCTCAGCGCATCGGACACCGACGCCGCCGCCTGGTCATCCATCTGCTCACGCGTCACGACTGAAATCGATTGTGGGGTTTTGCGCAACGGGGTTGAGGTTTTGGTGCCTGCCGCGCTCTCTTTCGCCACAATGCCGCTATTGCGCCCCGTGACGCTCTCCTGGGACTCGGCCGTCACCGTCAGCGTATTATCGCTGGCGGACTGTGCCAGCGGGGCCGCCAGCAGTGAAGACGCCAGCAGCAGGCGCAGGGTGTTCTTCCCAGAGTGTATTGCCACACCAGGGCGCGCCTGGGTTTTCATCTTCTTCAACATAATGTGTTATCTCGTCTGAAACAGCCTTGTCTACGAAAAAAACCGTTAAGCCCGCCAATCCATTAGCTTTACTGATTGGCCGCAGCTGACTTCAGGAATGGCACGGATCATCAACGCCCGAACTCACCCTCTACTGGAGAAGAAAAAACCTTACTAAATGTATAGTTACGACTTATCCCAGTGAAGTCCCGACGCATACTAATGCAAATGTGAATCACTCTCAATAACATTTGGATTAACATTTCTTACCACACAAATAAATGGTACGAACACCGAAAAGTAACAACATGTAAAATAAAGAAAAAAAATGGTGTGGTTTATGACAGTTTGGCTAAACAGACTGGCGTCAGAAAAAGGGGGGAAGTGGAATGGCGGGAGCAATAAGACAAAAAAATAGCCACCCCGTCTGGGATGGCTAAAGGATGATAATGGCCGTGCTAAAACGGATTACCAGCGATAATTAACCGAAGCAACCAAGGTCCGGCCTGCGCCGTAGAAACAGGCCCACTGACCCGCACAAGACGACACATAGTGCTTATCCGTCAGGTTCTGCGCGTTTAACTGTACGGTAGTCCCTTTCAACGCAGGAACAGCCTGCCCCAGTTCATATTTCACCATCGCGTCGTACAGGGTGTAATGCGGCACATAGTATTGGCCGATATCATCACCCGGTGCTTTGCCCACATAACGGACGCCAGTCCCCACCGTCAGGCCATTCAGCACACCATCGAGGAAGCTGTAACTCCCCCAGGCTGAAGCAGCATTACGCGGGATAGCATTTGGGCTGTGGCCAACTTTATCGGCATCTGTCGAGCTCTTGGTCACCACATCGGTGTAGGTATAAGCGGTGGTCAGCTTAATTTCCGGCGTTGGCTGCACATGAAGCTCTGTCTCAATACCCTGAGAATTAACCTTACCAATCTGCTCGTACGCACTGGTCAGACGGTTATACGTGCTCACGTTCTTCTGGTTAATGTCAAACCAGGAGACCGTCAACATCGCATTAACGCCAACCGGCTGGAATTTCACCCCGACTTCAGTCTGCTCACCTGTCGTTGGTTTCAGCGGATCGGCACCCGCCGCCGCCTGCTCCAGCACCGGTTCAAACGAGGTGCTATAGCTCACATACGGTGAAATACCGTTATCGAATGCATACAACAGCCCGGCACGCCCGGTGAACGCACTGTCATTATAAGTGATGTTTTCCCCCCCGGTGGTGAGGTCCTTGTTACTCACCTGCGACCAGTCATTACGCCCTGACAGCAGCAGGTTCCAGTTATTCCACTCCAATTGATCCTGGACATAAACACCGTACTGGTTCAGGGATTTCTTGGTATGGGTGGCCAACTCCAACAGGCTTTCATCAACCTCTACACGGCTCGGATGGCTCCAGTCCATCGGATAACTGCTGCCATAGTCGCGATACATTTTGCTATCAATATGCGAATAGCGGTAATCAAAACCGCCAAGAAGCGTATGTTTCACTTCACCGGTATCGAAAATCCCTTTCAACTGATTATCGACGTTGAATTCGTTAGTCATCGCCGTTTCATGCTGCGCCAAACGCGTCAGAGTACGGTTGCCGTCATCCACGTTATAGACCAGATATTTATAGTCTTCATTGCGGTGGCTGTAACGCAGGTTCTGGGTAAACGACACCGCATCGTTGAAGCTGTGCTCCAGGCTGTAACCGATGGAGGTCTGTTCACGCTTCGACTTAGTAAAGTCAGAGTCGCTGACGTTCAGATCATAAGGAACATAGCCCGCGGCGGTAGGATAGAGCGTGCCTGCGCGTGGCAAGAAGTTACGCGAACCCGCTTTTGGGTCATTCTGGTAGCTGGTTAACAGGGTGAAGCTGGTGTCTTCATTGGGCAGCCAGGTGATGGCTGGCGCAATCGCCATACGCTGTTGTTTGCTGTCTTTCACAAACTCGTTCTGGGTGCTGGCAATGCCGTTCAGGCGGTAGAACAGGGTGTTGTCATCATTCAGCTTGCCGCCGAAGTCTACGGCAGCTTCACCATAGTGACGATTACCGGTGCTGAGTTGTACTTCATGAAGACTTTCTGCTGTCGGGCGCTTGCTCGTCATCAGAACCAGCCCACCAGGGCTGACCTGGCCGTAAAGTACCGATGCCGGGCCATGTACAATTTCCACTCGTTCTAACAGCCAGGGATCGAGCTGCCCCGCCCCGCCATTCTCAGAAGAGAGACCGAAATGCAATCCATCCAGCAGTTTTGGTGCGTAACGGAAGCCACGGCTAATCACTTCATCATTACGGTTAGAGTTACCGCGGTAGGTTGCCACCACGCCGCTGGAATAGCTCAGCGCATCTGCCACTGAACGCGCGTCCTGATCGTCCATCTGCTCGCGCGTCACCACGGAAATTGATTGCGGGGTTTTACGCAGCGGTGTGGCGGTCTTGGTCCCGGACGCGCTCTCTTTCGCGACGATCCCTTTGGTTGGCGCCGTGACGCTTTCCTGGGTCTCTGCGGTGACCGTCAGCGTATTTTCTGCTGCGGTGGCCGCCTGGGCAGCGGGTGCTATTAGCAGTGCTGAAGCCAGTATTAAACGCATCGTGTGTTGGTCAGAACGTACTGCAATACCTGGTATTGCCTGTTTTTTAATCTTGTTAAACATGTGCTGGTATCCCCTCTGAACAGATTTGCTGATAAAAAAAACCCGTTAAAACCCGCCAATGGTTAAGGAGAACTGATTGGCCGCGGTGAAGTTTAAGAATCACGTTTGCCACTACTTTCGTCGATTCTTCTGACCTTATTAAGAAAACCCTTATTTACGCATAACTTACAGGCTCTTAAGAAAGTTGCGACGCATCTTATTGCAAATGCAAACTATTCTCAATAGTATTTGTATTAGCGTATTTTACTGTAAGGGAGTCTAAAGTTCCTCCACTTGAGTAATTAAATGTAAATCAAGGAAAATTATCGTGACAACACGGCAAAGATTATGGCCGCTTCGTCAGCCTGCGGGTCGTGCAGCGCAGCTGCTGGCCGCCGATAACGTGGGTAAAGAGGACTGGTGGCAGCAGATTGCGCAGAACGGCACCCCACTGGTGGAAGAGGTGGCGAAAGGGACAGTCAGGATGAACTATTTCTGGCGTGACCCGGCGGGGGATGAAACCCGCTCAGCGATTCATCAGGTTTATGTGGACATTAACTGTGTGACTGACCACCACAGTCCTCAGCCTCAAAGCCTGCAACGACTGCCGGGTACTGATGTCTGGCACTGGTCAACGGAGATTGATGAACACTGGCGCGGCAGTTACAGCCTGATCCCGGTGAACGCGGACCAGCTCCCGCCTACTTTCAGCACCGATGACGACACTCGCCGCAAGCAGCAGCGTGAATGGTGGATCTCCCTGTTTCCGCTGGCGATTGCCGACCCGTTAAATCGCAGCTGTGCGCACCTCAACAGCCGTGGACACGCGCTGTCGGCCGCGCATATGCCCGCCGCCCCGGACCAGTCGGCCTGGCACGCACTGGACAGCGGGCGCCCGATTCAGCCCACCAGCCATCAGCTGCAACCGTTCACCTGGGACAGCGCCCTGCTGGGGAACCAGCGCCGCATCTGGCTTTATACCACCGGCAGCACGCCGACCCCGCAGCAGCGACCGCTGGTCATTTTACTGGACGGGCAAAACTGGGCTGGTGGGCAGCCGATCTACTCCGCGCTGCATGCCGAAACCGACAGCGGTCATCTGCCCGCCGCCTGCTGGCTGTTGATTGATGTGATTAACGGCGACTGGCGTGAAAAAGAGCTGCCCTGTCATGCCGAATTCTGGCAGGCGGTGCAGCAGGAATTGCTGCCGCTGGCGCGCAGTCGCGTTGAATTCAGTGAAGAGGCCGACCGCACCGTGGTCGCCGGGCAGAGCTACGGTGGCCTGGCGGCGATGTATGCCGGGCTGCACTGGCCTGAGCGCTTTGGTCGCATCCTCAGCCAGTCCGGCTCCTTCTGGTGGCCGAACTTCCGCCTGGTCACCCACTTTTCCGAAGCCGGAGATCAGGAGATGGGCTGGCTGACCGGACAGGTGATCAACGGGGAGCTGCCTGCCTGCCGCTTAACGATCTTCCTCGAAGCAGGTGATCGCGAAGGCGATATGGCCTGGGTCAATCAGCAGATCCGTCAGGCGCTGATCCCTGGCGGGCATGACATCAATTTTCGTATTTTCTCCGGCGGGCATGATGCCCTGTGCTGGCGCGGCGGGCTGCTGGACGGCTTACGCTGGCTGCTGGCCGATTTTATGACTCCTCCATATTCTGGCAAGAACAGGAAATGACAATGACCGAACAACAAAACCCCTTCGACGATGAAAGCCTCGACTTCCTGGTGCTGCTCAATGCACGCCAGCAATACAGCCTGTGGCCCGCTTTTTCCGACGTCCCTGCTGGCTGGCAGACCGTGAGCGGCCCGAACACCCGCGCTGAATGCATCCGTTACATCGAAGAAAACTGGCACGACATGCGCCCCGCCGCGTTGAAAACGGCGGGTTAGCCACGCGGCATTTGCCCATACCACCGCCCCAGGTGCTATGTCATCGCGTAGGGGCTGACCATCCCTTCCGGTCAGCCCGGGTCGACCGGAACAGAGGGTCGACCCCTACAAGAAAATTGCCAGGCGGGTTGACCCTGCGTGCTGTATTTACCTCTTACCGACAGGAATTGCCACCGTGTCAGAAGCTCAGATCACGCCTGGAATACAGGCCGAATTTACCGAATATCCGCTGGTTGCTGCGCAGCCGGGGATCTGGATCGCCGATCAGATCGCCAGCGCAGGAAACACCTTCGCCGTTGCCCACTACAGTGAACTGCATGGCGATATTGATCGCCCGATGCTGGATGCCGCCATCCGCCAGGCGATGTCCGAAGCCGATACCGTTCAGGCTACCTTTGGCCTCACGGATGACGGTAGCGCCGTACAGCGCCTGCCGCATGCGCGTACCCCAGAACAGGTGCAGCCTGTTGAATGGGTTGATTTCAGCCCACGCTGCGATGCGGTGCAGGCTGCGCACGACCTGATGCAGGCCGACCTGGCCGCCGACCTGCGCGCAGACGGTGAACGTCCGCTCTACCGCCAGCTGATGATCCGCGTCAGTGACGATCGCTGGTTCTGGTATCAGCGCTATCACCATCTGATGCTCGACGGATTCAGCTTTGAAGCCCTGACACGCCGCGTGGCCGCGATCTACCAGGCGCTGCGTGCGGGTGAAACGCCTGCGGCATCGCCCTTTATCTCCTTTGGCGAGGTGGTCGCTGAGTATCAGGCCTGGCAGCATTCGCCCGCCTGTGAACGCGCCGCGCTGTTCTGGCAGCAGCATGGCGAGCACTTCCCGACGGCGATTTCGCTCTCCAGCGAAACCTTTACCGCTGGCACCAATGGCGCACCGTTAAAACAGCAGGTTACCCTGCCTCCGGCACTGCTGGCGGCACTGGCCCAGCAGCCCGGCTTGCAGGAGAGCGCCCCGGCAGAAATTGCCAGCGCCCTGCTGGTCGCGTATCTGGCACGCATCAGCGGTGAATCCCGCCTGAGCATTGGTTTCCCGTTTATGCGCCGCATGGGTTCAGCCGCGCTGGCCGCCACCGGCCCGGTGGTCAACGTGCTGCCGCTGTTGCTGGATATTGACGACAGCATGACGCTGGCCGATATCAGCCAGGCCTTGCAGAGCGAAATTAAACAGGTTCGCCGCCACCAGCGCTACGAAGCAGAGCAACTGCGCCGTGATCTCGGCCTGGTCGGCAGCAGCCAGTCGCTGTATGGCCCGGTGATCAACCTGAAGGTCTATCATGACAGCCTGACTTTTGACGGCATTGATGCCATCAGCCACACCCTGGCGATGGGTCCGGTTGACGATCTGGAGTTTGAAATCGGCTTCCAGCTCGGCCAGTTGCAGGTAACGCTGGTGGCCAACGCAGAAAAATATGACGCGCAGACGCTGGCCTGGCACGGTGAACGCATCGCGTTCCTGGCCGCCCAGCTGGCGCAGCAGCCACAGCGTACCTTATCCAGCCTCGCGCTGATTGCCGACGATGAGCAGCAGCAGATCGCCAGCTGGTCCCACGGGATCAGCGTCACGCCGCCAGAAGGCGTGGTGTCGATTCTGGCGATGTTACAGCGTCAGGTTGACGCGCAGCCGGATGCGGTCGCCGTGGCCTGCGGCGATATCAGCCTCACCTACGGCCAGCTTTCTGCCCGTGCGATGCAGCTGGCCCGAGAGCTGATCGCGCGCGGTCTGGGGGCCGAAGACGTGGTCGCCATTGGTATTCCGCGCTCCGTTGACTCGCTGGTGGCGATCTTCGGCGTGCTGGCCAGCGGTGCCGCCTACATGCCGCTGGATCTCGACTACCCGCGTGAACGTCTGGCGCTGATGTGTGATGACGCGCAGCCGCAGCTGCTGCTGACGCACAGCAGCACCGTTGACCAGATGCCGGACGGCGAAACCCTCTGTATTGATGATGCTGCCGTGCGGGCCGCCTGTGATGCGCACGCTGCCACCCCGGTGAGCGACAGCGAGCGCCGCGTTGCCCAGCGTGGCGAGCACCTGGCGTATATGATCTACACCTCCGGCTCCACCGGACGGCCGAAAGGCGTGATGAGCACGCATGCCGGGCTGCTCAACCTGTTCCTCTCCCATCAGGCCAACCTGTTCGGCCCGGCGATTGAGCGTTTCCATCGCAACCAGCCGCGCCGTATGCGTACCGGCCACACCGCCTCCTTCTCGTTCGACTCCTCATGGGAACCGCTGTTCTGCATGATGATGGGCTGCGAGCTGAATATTTTCGACGAAGAGCTTAGGCGCGATGCCTGGGCGCTGTTGCAGAAGATGAAACAGGTGCCGGTTGACCTGCTGGATATCACCCCATCCTTCTTCTCGCAGATGATTGATGCCGGGCTGTTTGAGCCGGAAAGCCACCGTCCGGCGTTTGTGATGATCGGCGGTGAAGCGGCAACGCCCACGCTGTGGAAACTGATGCAGCAGCACCCGGAGCTGGAGATCCATAACTACTACGGCCCGTCCGAGTACACCATCGATACCCTGGGCGCCAGCGTGATGGTCTCTGACCAGCCGGTGATCGGCCGCCCGGTCGGGAACACCCAGGTGTGGCTGCTGGACAGCAAGCTGCGTCCGGTGCCGGTTGGCTGCGTCGGCGAGCTGTACATTTCCGGCACCGGGATTGCCCGTGGCTACCTGCGCCGTCCGGACCTCACCGCCGCCCGCTTTGTGGCGAATCCGTTCCTTGAGGGTGAAGTGATGTACCGCAGCGGCGATCTGATGCGCTGGCGCAGTGACGGCCAGCTGGCCTTTATCGGCCGCGTTGACCACCAGATCAAAGTGCGTGGTTTCCGCATAGAGCTGGGTGAAGTGGAAAATGCACTGGTGGCGCTGGATGAAGTCAGCACGGCGGTGGTGATTGCTCAGCCTATCGGTGCCACTAACCGCCTGATCGGCTACTGCTCAGTGTATGACGATGCGCTGCGTGCCGACGATCGGCTGTCGGCAAAACTGCTGGCGAAACTGGCGGTCACCCTGCCCGACTATATGGTGCCCGCCATCCTTGTGGTCATGGACGAACTGCCGCTGAACGTCAACGGCAAAATTGACCGCCAGGCCCTGCCTGAGCCGCAGCAGATGGCGTTTAAACCTGGCCGCGAGCCGCAGGGCGCAGAGGAAACCCTGATCTGCCAGGCGGTGGCCGATCTGCTGGGGATGGAACGCGTTGGCGCTGACGATGACTTCTTCGCCCTGGGCGGGGACAGTATTTCCGCAATGGGGCTGGGCACGGCCGCCCGTCGTGCGGGATATCTGCTGCGTCCACGCGATATCTTCGCCCAGCGCACCCCGGCACGCATGGCGCAAAACATGCCGCTGCTGTCCACCCACACCGCCGTCAATAACGTGGCACAGCACGGAGCGATCGGCGGCCTGCCGATCCTGCAATGGTTCAACGAACACGGTGGCATTAACCAGCGCTTTGCCCACGGCGTATTCCTGCGCGTGCCTGAGGCATTGCAGCGCACGCATCTTGAGCAGGCGCTGACCACCCTGAGCCGTGCGCACCCGGCGCTGGCGGCCTTTACCCGTGACGGGCAGCTGGTGGTGGGTGAAGCCCGTCCTGCCGGGTTTACCCGCTGGGTCAGCACGCTGCCTCTGCATGATGCCCCGGAAGCCTGTGCAGAAGATGCCTTCGACGCCGCCGTCACCCGCCTCGACCCGGAAAACGGCGTGATGATGCAGGCCACGCTGCTCCAGCAGAATGACCGCACCTTTGGCCTGGTGCTGGCGATCCATCACCTGGTGGTGGACGGTGTCTCCTGGCGTGTGCTGCTGGATGAACTGCGCCAGGCAGCGGAAGCCGCTATCAGCGGCACCTCGCTGACCCTGCCGCCGGAAGAGACTTCACTGCATGACTGGTCCGCAGCGCTGTTAAGCAACGTCTCCCGCCGTGCCGCTGAGCTGCCTTTCTGGCAGAGCATGTTGCAGCATCCGGTGCCGCTGCTCGGCCAGCGGGCGCTGCACGCGCAGGACACCCACAGCGAGCTGAAAGAGAAGCGCACGCTGCTCGACGGTGCGCAAACCCAGGCGCTGCTGACCGCATTGCCACAACAGTATCGCGCCAGCGTGGAAGAGACGCTGCTGTGTGCGCTGTCACTGGCAATCATCGACCGCTTTAAGGTCAGCCAGCTGCGTTACACCCTGGAATCGCATGGCCGCGCCGAACTGGCAGGCGACCACGATCTGGCCCGCACCGTTGGCTGGCTGACCGCCGAATATCCGCTGCTGGTCACGCTGGATGACGGTGATACCGGCAGCCTGCGCGATGCGCTGCGTGCGGTGAAAAGCGTGCTGCGTGCCGTGCCGGATCGCGGCGTGGGCTACGGTCAGCTGCGCTATCTCGATGCCGTCCGTTCCACCCGGCTACAGCCGCTGGCACAGCAGCATGCGCCGGAAGTGCTGTTTAACTACCTCGGGCGCTTCACGGCAGGAGATGGTCTGTGGACGCCACAGCGCACGCGTAAACATTTCCGCGATGCCTTTGCGGTACATCAGTCCCCGGATATGCCGCAGCTGCACGCTCTGGAAATCAATATCTTTGTCGATGAAACCGGGGCACTGCCGCAGCTGGCGATTAACTGGGGCTGGCTGAACGGGGTGTTCAGCGAAGAGGACATTGATGCCCTGCACCTGGCGCTGGCCGGGGCCTGCGAGGCGTTGAGTGATTTCGCCCGTCGTCATCCGCAGGACGCGGCGGATACCTTAGTCGCCGCCGACGTGGCGATTGACGGCGTCAGCCAGCAGGATGTGGTGCAGCTGGGTGAGCGTCACGGCCCGCTGGCCGCCGTGCTGCCGCTGCTGCCATTACAAAAAGGGCTGCTGTTCCACGCGGCCACCGCCGACAACAGCGGCAGCTATAACTCCCTGACGCGCCTGACCTTCAGCGGTACGCTGGATGAAGATCGCCTGCGTGCGGCACTGGATGCGGTGGTGCGTCATCATCCGCAGCTGGCGGCACGTTTTGACAGCGAGCAGGCGCTACAGCCGTTGCAGCTGATCCCGGTACTGCCGCAGGACTCATCGCTCTGGACGCTGGATCGCCATCTTCTGCCTGCACTGGCAGCCGCTGAAGAAGCCGATGCGCTGCTGGCGCTGGAGAAAGGCGAGCTGGCACGGGATCTGTTCAGCCAGCCGGTGATGCTGCATGCGCTGCTGGTGCAACATGCTGGCAGCGACCGCTTTACGCTGATGCTGAATGCCCATCACCTGGTGGTGGATGGCTGGTCAACGCCGGTGATCCTCGGCGACCTGTTTACCGCGCTGTATCACGGCCCGCAGGCGCTGACGCCGCATCGCTTCAGCTACACGGATATCGTGCGTCAGTTAACCTCGCGTGATGCCAGCGCCTCGCGCCAGCTGTGGCAGCAGGTGTTGCAGGATGTGCGTCCGACGCTGCTGTTTGGTAACGATGCCCATCACGGACCGGTACACGACCTGGATCTGGTACTGGATCCTGAACTGGAACGCGGTCTGCTCCAGCTGTGCCGCAGCCGTGGTCTGACGCTGAACAGCGTGATGCAGGGCATCTGGGGCATGCAGCTGGCGATTGAAAGCGGCCATCAGGACGTGGTGTTTGGCTCACCGGTTTCCGGTCGCTTCGGCCAGATTGACGGCCAGGAGCAGCACGTTGGCCTGTTCAGTAACACCCTGCCGGTGCGCG
The DNA here is from genome assembly GCF_045107195.1 of Erwinia sp. AnSW2-5. Classification (NCBI taxonomy): domain Bacteria; kingdom Pseudomonadati; phylum Pseudomonadota; class Gammaproteobacteria; order Enterobacterales; family Erwiniaceae; genus Erwinia; species Erwinia sp. AnSW2-5. Next base: position 123,977 of record NZ_JBJGXA010000012.1, on the reverse strand, counting down.
TGCGTTTCGACAGCCAGCGTCCGCTGCTCGATCAGCTGGCCGATCACCAGGCCCGGCAGATCCAGCTGATCGAACATGACGATCTTGGTCTGGGTGAGATCCAGCAGCTGGCGGGCAGCGGTACGCTGTTTGATACCCTGCTGGTGGTGGAAAACTACCCGGATAACACCGACCTGTTGCAGGGCCACAATGGCCTGCGCTGCCACCATATCGGCAACCGGGGTTACACCCACTACCCGCTGACCCTGCTGGTGCTGCCGGGTGAACGTCTGCATCTGCTGATGGAGTACCGCGATGCGGTGCCGCATCCGCAGCGTTTTGCCGACCGCCTGCTGATGCTGATAGCCCAGCTGGTGGCCCAGCCCGACCTGCCGCTGGCGCGCTGGCAGCTGCAAACCCCTGACGAACAGGCGCTGATTGCCAGCATCAATAACACCGCTTACCCGGTGGCCGCAGGCACGCTGCAAGGGGCGATTGAGCAGCAGGTAAACCGCACGCCGGATGCACTGGCGCTGCTGGACAGCGATCACCGCCTGACCTATCGCCAGATGCAGCAGCAGGCCCGCCTGCTGGCCGACCGTCTGATTGAGGCCGGGGTGCAACCGGGTGATATCGTTGCCGTTGCCCTGCCGCGTTCGGTGCGCCTGAGCCTGGCACTGACCGCCATTCTTCAGGCCGGGGCCGCCTGGCTGCCGCTGGATACCGGTTACCCGGACGATCGTCTGGCGCTGATGGTGGAGGACTCGCGCCCACGCCTGATTATCAGCGAAAGCAGCTTAGCCGCGCGCTTTGCACTGATGGGGCCGATTCTGGCGTTTGATCGGCTGGAAGACGAACAGCACCAGCCTGTGCATGTGCTGCCTGCCGCTGATCCTAAGCGCCCCGCCTATGTTCTGTACACCTCCGGCTCCACCGGGCGTCCGAAAGGCGTGGTGGTCGGCCAGCAGGCGATTGTTAACCGTCTGTGGTGGATGCAGGACGAGTACCCGATGGATGCCAATGACGTGGTGCTGCAGAAAACACCGTGCAGTTTTGACGTCTCCGTGTGGGAATTCTTCTGGCCGCTGATGGTTGGTTCTCAGCTACTGATGGCACCGCCGGACGCCCATCGCGACCCGGAAGCGCTGGTGCAGCTGATTGAAGACTATGCGGTGACGACGATGCACTTCGTGCCGTCGATGCTCGCCGCGTGGGTCACCGCGCTGGAAAGCCGTGACGGCAGCGACAAAGGCTGCCACAGCCTGCAACGCGTTTTCTGTAGTGGCGAAGCCCTCTCCTGCGATCTGGCCGCCAGCTATGAGGCGTTGATCGCCGCCCCGCTGCACAACCTGTACGGCCCGACCGAAGCGGCAGTGGATGTCACTTATCATCCGGCCAGCGGTGAAAGCTTACAGCAGTGCAGCGGCGCGGGCGTGCCGATTGGTTACCCGGTGTGGAACACGGAGCTGCGCATCCTCGACGGGCTGCTGCGCCCGGTTCCGCTTGGCGTGGCAGGCGATCTCTACCTGTGCGGCGTGCAGCTGGCAGACGGCTATCTGTACCGTGCCGACCTGACGTCGCAGCGCTTTGTCGCCGATCCGTTTGCCGACGGTGAACGCATGTACCGCACTGGCGATATTGCCCGCTGGCTGGAAAACGGTGCCGTGGAGTACCTGGGCCGCAGTGACGATCAGCTGAAAATTCGTGGTCAGCGCATCGAGCTGGGCGAAATTGAACAGGCGCTGTTAACCGTGGCTGGCGTGGCACAAACCGTGGTGGCCGCCCGAGAACTGGGCGGTGTGGCATCGGTGGGTGCCGATGCGCGTCAGCTGGTGGCCTGGCTGATTGCCGAATCGGGTGTCACGCTGGATACCGCTGTAGTGCATCAGCAGCTGGCACAGCGCCTACCGGCGCATATGCTGCCGGTCAGCTATGTGCTGACGGATCACTTCCCGCTCAGCGCCAACGGCAAGCTGGACCGCAAGTCCCTGCCCTTGCCGCAGGCACCGCAGTCTGCTGGCCGCGCACCACACAGCATCCACGAGCAGCTGCTGGTGACCTTGTTCTCCCGCCTGCTGGCGCGAGACACGGTGTATGCCGATGATGACTTCTTCGCGCTGGGTGGGCACTCGCTGCTGGCGATGCGCCTGGCCGCCGAACTGCGTCGTCGTCTGCCGCAGCCGCTCTCTATCGGGCAGATCATGGCCGCACGCAGCGTGGAGAACATGGCGCGCCTGCTGGATGACAGTGCGCGTGGGGTGAACGCCGACAACCGCGCCAATGGCGAAAGTCTGCCGTTCCGCAGCGGTACCGGACCAGTCCTGTTCTGTATCCACCCGGCTTCCGGCTTTGCCTGGCAGTATTCCGGCATGATGCGCCATCTCGGGGGCAACTTCCCGATTGTTGGCTTACAGTCACCGCGTCCGAACGGCGTGATTGCCCGCTGTGAAAGTGTGGATGAGATGTGCGAGTGCCACCTTGCCACCCTGCGCAATATTCAGCCGCAAGGTCCGTATCACTTACTGGGCTACTCGCTGGGCGGCACCCTCGCCCACGGCATTGCGGCACGTCTGCAACAGCAGGGAGAGCAGGTGAACTTCCTTGGGCTGCTGGATACCTATCCGCCAGAAGGCCAGGACTGGACCCGACCGTCAGAAGAGGATGCGCGCGAGGAAGTGGCGCGTGAGGAGGCCGAGTTTATGGCTTCCACCGATGACGACGCGCTACTGCTGGAAGAGAAAGCGGCGATGTTCAACACCATCGTGGCGAACTATGCCGATGCCGTTCAGCGCCTGAGTACCGCCACCACGACACGCTTTGAAGGGCAGGCCACACTGTTTGTGGCGAAAAACACCCTGCCCGAAGGAATGGATGTGGAAGGCAGTTGGGCGCCTTACCTTCAGCAACTGCAGATCCACGAACTGGCCTGCGAGCATATGGATATCCTTTCACCGGAAACGCTGGTGACGCTGGGGCCATTGCTGGCCGGGCTGATGGAGGAGTGCCAGGACCTGGCGTAAAAGACACCAGTTACACATGCACCGCAGAGGTCGACCGTTTTTTCCGGTCGACCTTTTTTTATTGGATGACCCAACAGCCGTCCCTGCCGTACTCTGTAGTCGCAACCTCAAGTATACGCCATTGACTTACAGTGAATGCTGACGTAGCATCCAAAAATCATAAGCCATTGACGTATAGTTATGCTTTTATTGAAACTGAGATTTTCACCGAGGATGTAAAGGAATTACTCACCGATGATGAATATCGTGAGTTTCAACAGTTTCTGGCCAACAACCCGGATTGGGGTGATGTCATCCCGGATACGGGAGGACTGCGGAAAATCAGATGGTCAGCAAGAGGTAAAGGAAAACGCGGTGGCGTGAGGGTTATTTATTTCTATAAAATCACTGCATCGCATATCAGGCTATTGCTGATATACAAAAGAGGGATCCAGGATGATTTGAGCAAGGATGAAAAACGGCAACTACGTGTATTAAACGAGGGGGTGGTAATGGATAAAAAATTATTTGAGCGTCTGAAAGAAAGTATGACGCAAATGAATGAGATCGTGGAAGGTTCTCGCGAGCCTTCACGTGAAACCAATGTCATCGCCGTTCAGGTCAAAGCCATCAGAACCGCTTCAGGGTTATCTCAAAGTGGATTTGCCAAACTCATTTCAGTCAGCGTCGACACATTAAAAAACTGGGAACAAGGCAGGCGGGAACCCACAGGCCCGGCAAAAGCACTGCTACGCGCCATTGAACGCGATCCGCAGCATGTTATACCCGCACTTTCCTGTAAAAATTAGCCCGTCATAAACGCAATACCCATATCAAAAAGCCCGTGCGATTGAGTGCACGGGCTTTTTACGGTCGGCCTTTTTTAGGGCTGATGATAACGTCCGCACGGCACGATCATCGGCGTATGCGACACCGGATCGTCAATCACCACGCTACTCATACCAAACACCAGCTGAACCAGCTGCGCATTCACAATCTCAGCCGGTTTCCCCTCGGCGATAATCTGCCCTTCCTTCATCACAATTAAATGGTCGGCATAGCGGCAGGCCTGATTCAGATCGTGCAGCACCGCCACCAGCGTATGCCCGTGCTCCTGATTTAACTGACGGAACAGATCAAGCAGCTCAATCTGGTGGGCGATATCCAGCCAGGTGGTCGGCTCATCCAGCAACAGCAGCGGCGTCTGCTGCGCCAGCACCATCGCCACCCACACGCGCTGGCGCTGGCCGCCGGACAGTTCATCCACGCTGCGTTGTGCCAGCTCACTGACGTTGGTGGCCTGCATGGCCACCGCCACCGCCTCGCGATCGGCTTCGCTCCACTGCTTAAGCAAGCTCTGATGCGGATAGCGACCCCGCGCCACCAGATCGGCCACGCTGATCCCCTCGGGGACAATCGCATGCTGTGGCAACAGGCCCAGCTGGCGAGCCAGCGCTTTGGTGCCCATCTGATGAATATCATGACCGTCGAGCAGCACCTGGCCGCTGCGCGGTTTCAGCAGACGGCACAGGGCGCGCAACAGCGTCGACTTCCCGCAGGCGTTAGGGCCAATAATCACCGTAAACTGACGGTCGGGGATCTGCACGCTCAGCGCACTGGCGATCACTTTCTGGTCGTAAGCCAGCGTCACGCCAGCGGCCTGCAAACGGGGGGATAAAGAGGTATCCATGATTAACGTCGTGACTCCCTGATCAGTAACCAGATGAGATAAACACCGCCGATGCTGACTGTCACAGCGCCCACCGGCAGTTGTATCCCGTTAAATGCATGCTGCGCGATCACATCGGCCGTCAGCAGCAGCAGCGCCCCGGTAGTGGCGGCGGAAAACAGCGGCACTGCGTTGGCCCCGGTCAGACGGCGCGCAATCTGCGGCGCGGCCAGCGCAATAAAGGCAATCGGCCCGGCGCTGGCGGTGGCAATGGCCGTGAGAATAATGCCGCACAGCATCAGCCACAGACGGCTGGACTCGGCATTCACCCCCAGCGCACGCGCGCTGTCATCACCCATTTCCATCAGCTGCAACCGGCGGCTGAGCAGCAGCGACACCGCAATAGTCAGCGGCACCAGCAGCAGCGCAGGCTGCCCTTTCGCCCAGGTGATGCCGTTCAGCGATCCGGCGCCCCACAGCGCCGCACTCATCGCACTCTCCAGCGAGGCGCTGACAATCAGCCAGGTGTTGAGCGCCGACAGCACCGCACCCACGCCAATCCCGACGATAATCAGCCGGAAGCCGACAATGCCCTGGCGCCACGCCAGCAGATACACCAGCGCCGCCGAGCCAATACCGCCCACCAGCGCACCGGCGGCAATCTGATAGTCGCTGCCGCCAAAGCCGATAATCATCACCAGCGCCCCGGTGAACGCCCCGGTATTAAAGCCCACCACATCCGGGCTGCCGAGCGGGTTGCGGATCGCCGACTGGAATATCGCTCCGCTGACGCCAAGGCCTGCACCCAGCACCAGCGCCATCACCGTACGCGGCGCGCGCCACTGGGCGACAACGGTCACAAACCCGCGCGGCCCTTCCCCCTGCAACGCCTGCCACACCTGGCCTGGACTGATACTCAGCGCGCCGTAGCACAGCGCAAACAGCGCCAGCAGCACAGCCAGTGCTATCAGCGTCAGGTTCACCCACAGCACCCGGGACGCCAGGCGCAGATTGAACCAGCCGTCTGCACGGCCGATCAGTAAGCTTTTGCTGTGCATCCTGCTCTCCTTAATGTTTGCGGCTACGGACTAACCAGATTAAGACCGGCGCACCAATTAATGCGGTCACAATCGACACCCGCAGCTCGCCCTGTGCCATAAAGCGCCCGGCAATATCGGCGGTCAGCAGCAACACCGGGGCCATCAGAAACGAGTAAATCAGGATCCAGCGCTGGTCCGCGCCCACCCACCAGCGGGCCACATGGGGCACCATCAACCCGACAAACCCAATCGGCCCCACCAGCGCTGTCGCCGATCCGCACAGCAGCATCACCGACAGCAGCGCCAGCAGGCGCACCAGCACCACCCGGGTGCCGAGTGCCGCAGCAATGTCTTCACCCATACTGAGGCTGTTCAGTGAACGTGAGGCCGCGAGTGCCAGCACCACGCCGACGGCAATTGCCGGGGCCACCAGCATCAGATTCGCGGAGGAACGGATATCCAGGGTTCCCGCCTGCCAGAAGCGCAACTGGTCAAAGGTCTGCGGATTAAGCAGCGACAGCGACGAGGTCAACCCGCCCAGCACCGCACTCAGGGCCACCCCGGCCAGCGTCAGCCGTACCGGATTGACGCGCCCGCCGCTGAGTGAGCCAATCGCCCACACCGCAATGCTGGCAATCAGCGCCCCGCCCCAGGCAAAACCGAGCCAGCCCGCCATGCCGCTAACGCCAAAGACGGTAATACCCACCGCCATCGCAAAGCTGGCCCCGGCGTTGACGCCAAGAATGCCGGGGTCTGCCAGCGGGTTGCGCGTCAGGGCCTGGATCACCGCCCCGGCGCCGCCCAGCGCCAGACCCACGAGGATCCCGGCCAGGGTACGCGGCAGACGGGCATTGAGAATAATGATGCTGTCGGCGTTGGTCAGCTGGCCGGTCAGGCTCTGCCACACCAGGGCAGGCGCGATAGATTTGGCCCCCAGCATCAGGCTCGCCAGGCTGACAACGGCCAGTAATATCAGACAGATGATGACACCCGCGCTGCGCGAAAGACCTTGCGACAACGGGGCCGTGCGGGGGGAAGCTTGCTGCAATGACATCCCTGACAGATCCTCTTCACATGCAAATGAATATGAGTATTATTATCATTAACGTTACTGAGCAAATATGTTACCATGCGCCCCGCCAGAAAAACATCGGCATCCATCGCGCCGCGCCGGACACCTTCCGGCCGCCAGGCACCGGCTCCATCAACTACGTGGAAACTCATGGCTAAGTCCTCCATTCTGCTTGATTTCAGTTTGCTGAAAAACAATGCCCATTTTCGTGCCATCTTTTGCGCCCGTATGCTCTCCGTGTTCTCGCTCGGGATGCTGGCCGTTGGCGTACCGATTCAGATCCAGGCCATGACAGGCTCCACGCTGCAGGTGGGTGTGGCAGTGATGCTGGACGGTATCGGGATGTTTATCGGGCTGATGCTGGGCGGCATCCTGGCAGACCGTTTCGATCGTCGTAAGTTGATTCTGTTTGCCCGTGGCACCTGCGGTATTGGTTTCGCGGCCCTCAGCCTGAATGCGTTTCTCCCGGAACCTTCTTTGTGGGCACTGTACCTGCTGGCCGCCTGGGACGGTTTCTTTGGCGCGTTGGGGATGACGGCATTAATGGCGGTGATCCCGCTGCTGGTCGGCCGCGAGAACCTGGGCGCAGCCGGTGCGCTGAGCATGGTGACCGTGCGTCTCGGGGCGATCCTCTCCCCGGCGATTGGCGGGGTGATTATTGTCGCGGGCGGCGTGGGCTGGGCCTTTGCCGTGGCGGCTGTCGGCACGCTGGCAACGTTAATCCCGCTGGTGCGTCTGCCGTCGATGAAGCCGGAACAGCAGGAGCCGGAGCATCCACTGCGCGCCCTGGCCAGCGGCGTTCAGTTTGTCTGCCAGCAGAAAGTGGTCGGTTCCGTGGTGCTGCTGGGGATGCTGGTAAGCATTGTCGGCGCGGTACGTATTCTGTTCCCGGCGCTGGCTGTCAGCTATCACGCTGATGCTTCAGCCATTGGTCTGATGTATTCCGCCGTCCCGCTGGGTGCCATGATCGGCGCCTTTACCAGCGGCTGGGTGCCGGGTTACGCCCGCCCTGGCGTACTGGTGTTGATCAGCGCCACCTGCGCGTTTCTGGCAATTGCTTCGCTGGGGCTGTACAGCCACTTTATCCCGGCGCTGCTGGCGCTGGTGGTGTATGGCTACTGCAATGCCATCGCTTCGCTGCTGCAATATATGCTGATTCAGCACCATACGCCTGACCACTTGCTGGGCCGCGTGAACAGCCTGGGCACCGCGCAGGATGTGACCGGGGATTCCGTCGGCGCGCTGGGATTAGGGGTGCTGGGCAAGCTGTTTACGCCGGTGATCAGCGTGCTGTCGTTTGGCGCGGCGGCAGCTGGCGTGGCGCTGGTGCTGGCAAGCCTGGTAGGCACGTTGCGCCGGGCGACGATGTCACCGCCAGAGGCGGCAGACGATCCGGCTGAAGAGCCGGACCCGGTGACAAATTCGTAATCATTTCAGAACCCGTAAGGGCAGACCCTTTTTTCCGGTCTGCCCGTGATGTTGAGCCGGTGCCGACCCGGCGTTACGGGGCGACCGGAAAAGATGATCGCCCCCTACGGGAGATCGCAATGGCATCGGTTTTTTAACGCCCACCGCGAGCACTATCATGCCGCCTTAGCCAGAGTAATTTACAGGCGGCCGGAATAATCAACATCGACAGTAGCGGCGCCGTGATCATACCGCCAATCATCGGGGCCGCAATGCGGCTCATCACTTCCGACCCGGTTCCGCTGCCCCACAGGATCGGCAATAGCCCGGCGATGATCACCGCCACCGTCATCGCTTTCGGGCGCACACGCAGTACCGCCCCCTGATACAGCGCACGATCCAACCCTTCCGCGCTAAAGGTCTGCGGCCGGGACAACGCCGGGTCGGCCTCCACCGCATGGCGTAAATACATCAGCATCACCACGCCAAACTCGGCCGCCACGCCCGCCAGCGCGATAAACCCGGTGCCCGTTGCCACCGACAGATGATAACCCTGCCAGTAAAGAAACCAGATGCCGCCCATTAGCGCAAACGGCAGGCTCATCAGGATCAGCAGCGCCTCATCCACCCGCCGGAACGCCAGATACAGCAGCACAAAGATAATCATCAGCGTCACCGGCACCATCAGTGTCAGCGTCTTACTGGCGTGCTCCAGCAGTTCGAACTGCCCGGAAAATGCCACGCTGGTGCCCGCGTTCAGCGTTACACTGTCACCGATTGCCGCTTTCAGATCCCGCACCACGGAGACCATATCGCGCCCGCGACTGTCAATATAAACCCAGGCCGATGGCCGGGCATTTTCCGTTTTCAGCATCCCCGGACCGGACATCACGCGCACCTCCGCCACATCCCCCAGGGTGATTTGCTGTTTCAGCGGCGTCAGTATCGGTAGCTGACGCAGTGCGGCGGGGCCATCGCGATAGCTCTGCGGGTAGCGAAGATTGATGGGGTAGCGCGCCACGCCCTCGACGGTTTCGCCCACCATCGCCCCCCCAATCGCCGATGAAACAAACAGCTGGACGTCGGCGATGCTCATGCCGTAGCGGGCGGCTTTTTCCCGCTGGATAGCCACATCAATATAGCGCCCCCCTTCCAGCCGCTCTGCCAGCGCTGAAACCACTCCCGGCACGCCCTTCGCCACCTCAGCAATCTGCTGTGCGGTGCGATCGATATCCGCCAGCCGCGTACCGGAAACTTTAATGCCGATGGGGCTTTTGATGCCGGTGGAGAGCATATCAATGCGGTTACGGATCGGCGACACCCAGAGGTTTGCCAGCCCCGGCAGACGCACCGTTTCATCGAGCTGCTGAATGATATCGTCCAGGGTGATCCCCGGTCGCCACTGGTCACGAGGTTTCAGCCGGATGGTGGTTTCCACCATCTCCAGCGGGGCGGGATCGGTCGCGGTTTCTGCTTTTCCGGCTTTGCCAAACACCGATGCCACTTCCGGCACCGCTTTGATCAGCTTATCCGTTTTTTGCAGCAGCGCGGCCGCCTCAGCGGGCGACACGCCCGGCAGGGTCGACGGCATATAGAGTAAATCCCCTTCGTTGATCGCCGGAAGAAATTCACCCCCGACCCGGCTGAGGGGCCAGATCACGCTGACCATCGACAGCGCCGCCACCAGCAGCGTGAGCTTCGGCCAGCGCAGCACCCAAAGCAGCAGCGGACGATAGAGGGCGATCAGCGCACGGTTAAGCGGGTTGCGGTTCTCTGCGGGAATATGCCCGCGGATCCAGTAGCCCATCAGCACCGGGATCAGCACAATCGCCAGTAACGCCGATGCCGCCATCGCCCAAGTTTTGGTAAAGGCCAGCGGCGCAAACAGCCGCCCTTCCTGCCCTTCGAGGGTAAAGACCGGGATAAACGACAGCGTGATCATCAGCAGGCAGAGAAACAGCACCGGACCGACCTCTACCGAGGCATCGGTAATCACGTTCCAGCGCGTCTCAGCCGTCAGTGGCTGGCCGGGGTGCTGCTGCTGCCAGGCTTCCAGCCGCTTGTGGGCGTTTTCAATCATTACGATGGCCGCATCCACCATCGCCCCGACGGCAATGGCAATCCCGCCCAGCGACATGATATTGGCGCTCAGCCCCTGGAAATGCATCACGATAAACGCCAGACACAGCCCGAGCGGCAGCGAAATAATCGCCACCAGCGCCGAGCGCAGATGCCCGAGGAACAGCGCACAGACCACGGCAACCACCAGAAACTCCTCCAGCAGTTTCACGCTGAGGTTATCAATGGCGCGGTCGATCAGCTGGCTGCGGTCGTAGGTGGTTACCACTTCTACGCCCGGCGGCAGGCTGCTCTTCAGCCTTGCCAGCTTCTCTTTGACGGCGGAGATCACCTCACGCGCATTCTTGCCTGAACGCAGGATCACCACGCCGCCTGCCACCTCACCTTCGCCGTTCAGCTCGGCGATCCCACGCCGCATCTCCGGCCCGATCTGCACCCGCGCCACATCGCTCAGCAGGATCGGCACATTGTTCACCCCGGCAGCGATCGCGATGTGGTTAAAGTCGTCGAGGTTCGCCAGATATCCACGCGCACGCACCATATACTCGGCTTCGGCGATTTCCACCGATGAACCGCCCGCCTCCTGATTCGCGTCGCTGAGCGCCTGCTTCACCTGCGCCAGCGTCACGCCGTACTGGGCCAGCTTCCGTGGGTCCACCTGGACCTGATACTGTTTGACCACGCCGCCGATGGAGGCCACTTCCGCAACATTGGGGATAGTTTTCAGCTCATATTTCAGGAACCAGTCCTGTAACGAACGCAGTGCCGCCAGATCCTGCTGCCCGCTGCGATCCACCAGCGCATATTCAAAGATCCAGCCCACGCCGGTGGCATCAGGGCCTATCGCCGCGCTGGCACCCGCGGGCAGTTTGCCCTGCGCCTGATTGAGGTACTCCAGCACCCGGGAGCGCGCCCAGTAAAGGTCGGTGCCATCGGCAAAAATCACATACACGTAAGAGTCGCCAAACTGGGAAAAACCGCGCACCGTTTTTGCTCCGGGCACCGAAAGCATGGTGGTGGTCAGCGGCCAGGTGACCTGATTCTCCACAATTTCCGGTGCCTGCCCCGGATAGCTGGTTTTAATAATCACCTGCACATCAGAGAGATCCGGCAGGGCATCAACCGGGGTATTGATAATAGTCCAGGCACCCCAGACGCTGATAAACAGCGCGCCGATCACCACCAGGAAACGGTTGGCGACCGAGCGCCGGATAATCCATGCAATCATCGTCGTCTCCTCAGTGGCCGCTGTGCGAGTGGGCAGAAGGGTCAGCCATATCCGGCATATCCGTCATCTCAGGCATATCCGGCATCGCCGACATATCATGCGCAGCAGGCATATCGGGCATCACCGTCGCGGGTTTTTCCGCCTGCCGCATTCGCGCCAGTGCCCCGGAGATATTGGCTTCAGAGTCGATCAGGAACAGCCCGTTCACCACCACCGATTCCCCTTCAGCCAGGCCTGCGCTGATGCCGGTCTGCTGTTGTGATTCATGCAGTACGCTGACGGTTTTGGGCACAAAGCGCCCCTCGTCATCCACGGTAATCACCCGCTGTTCACTGCCGCTGTCGATCACCGCCTGAGAAGGGATCAACAGCATCGGCTGGCTGCGGGTGGTCAACGTCAGGTAGGCGTTCATCCCCGGCTTGAGTAATGCGGCGTTATTCTCCACCTGTAAACGCACGACGAGCGTGCGCGTGGCCGGGTCAACGCCGGGCAGCACGTTCCATTTTTCGATGGTAAACGGGGTAGCCGGGTAAGCGGGCAGCGCGAGAGTAAACTGCGTCGTCTCCTGCAACAGCCAGGACAGCGAGGCCGGAAGCGCCGCGCCGATCCACACCGGGTCCATCCCCTGAATACGCGCCACCACGCTCTCTTTGGAAATATTCATCCCGCTGCGCAGATCAAACGCGGTGATCACGCCATCAATAGGCGCGGTGATGGTAAAGCGCGTCTGGATCTGGCGGGTCTGGCGTAAACGCTGAATATCCGCTTCCGGCATTCCGCCCAGCCGCAGGCGCTCCAGCACGCCTTTCAGCGCGATGGCCGAACCGCCCGTGGTTGAAAGCAGCAGGTATTCACTTTGCGCCTCAACCCAGTCCGGCAGGGTCACCTCGGCCAGCGGAGTGCCTTTTCTGACGCTATCCCCCACCGTCAGCGGGAACACTTTCTCCACAAAGCCCGCCGTCCGCGCCTGCACAATGACAAACTGGTAGTCGTTAAAGCTGACGGTGGCAGGCAGCGTCTGCGTCCAGGTCAGCGGTGCGCGACGGACTTTTTCCGTTTTCACCCCGAGGTTTTGTACCTGGGTCGGGTCGATTCGGATGCCCGGATGATTGTCCGCGTTCGCGTCATCGGCATATTTCGGCACCAGATCCATCGCCATAAACGGGGAGCGCCCGGGTTTATCGAAGCGGGTATCCGGCTTCATCGGGTCATACCAGTACAGCACCTTGCGCGCGGCGGGCGCGCTATCCGTGGGATGCGCCGCAAAAAACGCCGAGTACACTGCCACGGAGAGCAGCCCGCCCAGCAGCAGGCCAGCCATCACCAGCGCCGTCACTTTCACTTTTACAGAAACCATATGTCCTTCCACTGAACAGAGTGAAACCGGGGAAATGTGGCGGCAACGGCCGTCACAGCGATAACTGTTTACTCGGCCCAGCCACCGCCGAGGGCCGTATACAGCGCGACCTCATTGACGTCACGGGCGTAAATCAGATCCAGCAGGTTTTGCCGCGTGGCAAACAGCGATCGTTGCGCGTCCAGCACCTCGAGATAGCTGCCCGAGCCGCTGGCATATAAGGCGCTGGCCCGACGCTGCGTGATGTTGAGCGAGTCGAGATAACGTTGCTGGGCGATCAGCTGCCCGTTAAGGCTTTCCCGCTGTGCCAGCGCATCCACCACCTGTTTAAACGCGGTCTGAATTTTTTGCTCGTAGGTGACCACCGCCTGCTGCTGGCGCACCTCTGCCAGCTGGAGGTTGGCCTGGTTGCGCCCGGCGTTAAACAACGGAATATCAATCTGGGGGACAAAGCGCCACAGGCCGCTCCCGGCAGTGAACAGGTCTGACAGCGCCGTGCTGGTAGTGGAAAGTCCCCCGGTCAGCGAGATAGAGGGGAAAAAGGCGGCTCTGGCAGCGCCGATGCTGGCCTCTGCCCCCCTGAGCTGGTGTTCAGCCGCCAGAATATCCGGCCGTTGCAGCAGGATGTCCGACGACAGCCCCGCAGGCAGCACCACCGGGTTGAGAACCTTTTCCGCCTCGGCGGCGGCGGGCAGCGCAGCATAGCGACCGACCACTAACTGCAGCGCGCTGTTCGCCAGCGCCTGCTCCCCTTCACGTTTGGCGATTTCTGTCTGAATACTGTTGATGGCGCCCCGCGCCTGTTCCACGGCCAGAAGCGTGGTGCTGCCCGTGACCAGCTGTTGCCCGACAAACGCATACGACTGCTGGTAGTTTTTCAGCGCTTCACGGGCGATACGCAGCTGTCCGTCCGCCAGCCGCTGGCTGAAATAACGCTGTGAGACATCAGCAATCAGCAGAATATGCACCGCCCGCTGCGTTTCTTCGCTGGCAAGCACCGTCTCGCGCTCCGCCTCGCTCATATTTTTCAAGCGGCCAAAAAAGTCCAGATCCACGCTGAGTTCGCTGCCTGCCGTCATCTCGCGGCGGGTATCGCGTGGCGCGCTGGGTCCACCTTGCCAGGTGACGCCAGAAGAAGCGTTCAACTGCGGGTAGCGGTCGGCATCGGTTACGCGGTATCGGGCGCGGGCTTCCTGGAGGTTCAGCGCCGCCATTTTCACATCGCGGTTATAGCGCAGCGCCTCCTCGATCAGGATCTGCACCTGGTGATCGACAAAGAAACGCCGCCAGCCGCTCTCCTGCTCGCCCCCGGTGACCGCCACCAGCGCGTTGTGTGAACGTGAAAACTGCTGCGGCACCGGGCGCTCTGGGCGCGGGTAAACCGGGGCGAGAGAGGAGCACCCCGCCAGAAGAAGCGCGGTGCCAAGCGTGAGCTGTTTTAGGGTCAACATAGTGCTTTGCATCCAGAAAAATCGGCCAGCCAGGGTGACATGAGATAAGGGACAGGTTAACGGAGTGACGCTGTTTGGCGGGTGACCGCTTAATGACAAAACGGTCATTTTGGCGGTAATGCGTTGATCTCCCCTGGCGGGCCACTAGAATGGCAACACTGTTTCGCTGTTCCCGAGGGCGCGTGAAAATACTGATCGTCGAAGATGAGCTGAAAACCGGTGAATATCTGTGTAAGGGATTGACGGAGGCAGGGTTTATCGTCGATCTGGCTGACAATGGGCTGAACGGTTATCACCTGGCGATGACGGCCGATTACGACCTGATTGTGCTGGATATCATGCTGCCCGATATGAACGGCTGGGATATCGTGACGTTGCTGCGGGCCGCCAACAAGGGGATGCCGGTCTTGCTGCTGTCGGCGCTGGGCACTATCGAACAGCGGGTGAAAGGCCTGGAGCTGGGCGCGGATGATTATCTGGTCAAACCCTTCGCTTTTGCGGAGCTGCTGGCCCGGGTGAGAACCCTGCTGCGCCGGGGCACCACGGTGATTGCCGAGAGCCAGTTTCAGGTAGCGGATTTATCGCTGGATCGCGTGTCGCGCCGGGTCAGCCGCCAGGGCAGGCGCATCACACTGACCAGCAAAGAGTTCACCCTGCTGGAGTTCTTTATTCGCCACCGGGGCGAGGTGCTGCCGCGCTCGCTGATTGCCTCGCAGGTGTGGGATATGAACTTCGACAGCGATACCAACGCCATTGATGTGGCGGTGAAGCGCCTGCGCGCCAAAATGGATAACGATTTCGAACCCAAATTGATTCACACCGTGCGCGGCGTCGGCTACGTGCTTGAGGTGCCGGATGAAGATTAGCGGGCAGCACCGCCCTTTTTCGCTGGCCACCCGCCTCACTGTCTTTATCAGTCTGTCGACCACCTTCGCCTTTATCGCCTTTACCTGGATCATGCTGCACTCGGTTGAGCAGCATTTTGCCGAGCAGGACGTCAGCGATCTGCAACAGGTCAGCATGACGCTGGCCAACATCCTGAAAACCCCGGACGAAACCGAGGCGCAAAAAGTCGAACGGCTCAGCAACGCCCTAAAAAGCTACCGGAATATCGGGGTACGGGTGAGAAAACCCGATCGGCAGGTGCTGTACCAGTCACCCAATGGGCCGGACTTACTCAGCGAACCCACCGCTGCGCCTGCGGCAGAAGACCGGGTATTTCTCTGGTCTGACACGCGCGATCATCATGCGGGGCACGACGGAAAACCTGCCAGCTGGCGGCTGATCAACAGCACGGTTACCGGCAGCGAAAGCAGTAATCCGCCCCGCTACCAGTTACAGATCGCCCTCTCCATCGATTTTCATCTGCACTATATCAATCAGCTGAAACGCAATCTGATGCTGACCGCTGCCGCGATCAGCCTGCTGATTATTGTGATTGTGTTATTCGCCGTGCGTAAGGGCCACCAGCCGTTACGCAATGTCAGCCTGAAGATTAAAAATATCACCTCGGACAACCTTGATGTCCGGCTCGACCCGAGGCGGGTGCCGATTGAGCTGGAGCAGCTGGTGATCTCCTTTAATCAGATGATTGAACGCATCGAAGAGGTGTTTACCCGGCAGGCCAATTTTTCCGCCGATATCGCCCATGAGATCAGAACGCCCGTCACCAATCTGGTGACACAGACCGAGATTGTCCTGAGCCAGCACCGTCCGGTCAAAGAGCTGGAGGATGTGCTCTACTCCAATCTGGAGGAGTATCAGCGGATGGCAAACATGGTCAGCGATATGCTGTTCATCGCGCAGGCCGACAATAACCAGCTGATCCCGGAACGGACAGCGCTGGACCCCAGTGCCGAGGCCCTGAAGGTCTTCGAGTTTTTTGAAGCCTGGGCAGAAGAGCAGGAAGTGAGCCTCAGCCTGACGGGCAGCCCGGCGCTGATGGAGGGCGACCCGCTGATGCTGCGGCGGGTGATGAATAATCTGTTGTCCAATGCCATCCGCCACACACCGCGCGGCATGACGGTCAGCGTCCGCGTGGTGCCACGCGATGCATGGGTTGATCTGGTGGTGGCGAATCCCGGCACGCCGATCCCAGCGGAACACCTGCCACGGCTGTTTGACCGTTTCTATCGCATTGACCCGTCACGGCAGAGAAGCAGTGAAGGCAGCGGTATCGGCCTGGCGATTGTGAAATCAATTGTGACGGCACATCAGGGAACCATCAGCGTGGCCTCCGATGCCGAATCAACACGCTTTACGTTGTCGTTTCCACGGCAGCAATAAGGCCGGATTGAGGTCATCACCCACCGTTTTTTACTGGCTGACCCTCCATATCACCGTAACGGGCGGGCACAACCTGCGTAATGTCGATCGTTTCACGAACCCGGCTGATGTCATACGTTGCCTGCATCGACAGCCAGAGACGAGCCGCAATGCCCAGTCCGGCTTCCAGTCGTACCGCCATTTCAGGGGTAATAGCGGTTTTGCCTGCCGCGGCTTTGCTCAAGGCCGAGGGGGATACCCCGAGGTTTCCGGCCAGCGTCCGCAGGCTGACGTTATAGTCCTCAAGATACTCGGTAATCAGGCTGCCCGGATGCGGTGGGGTCATCATAGTCATTAGTGGTAATCCTCCAGATTGAGTATGTAAGCATCACCGTCTCTGAACTCGAAAGTGATACGCCAGTTGGCACGAACAGTAATGGCGTAAAGATACTGCCTGTCGCCTTTCAGCGGATGGAACCTGAAGCCAGGGTAGTTTCTGAATTCGTCTACCGACAGGGCTTCGTCAAGAACCAGCAGACGCGTTCTGATCCGTTCGGCATCTTTGGCCTGCACACCACTGGGATTTCCTGTTTCGAACAGTTTTTGCAATCCCTTATGCTTCCAGCTTTTGATCACGGCTAACACTCCTTGTTTCCTTCCGGGAAACAGTATAACAATTGTTTCCCGAAAGGAAACAACTATCCCGGTTCGACCGCCAGCATTTTATCGCGTGCAAGCCTGGCCATCGCCAGGCTACCGATAAGGCGATTCTCATCACACTTTTCACAAAAAAACCGCCCCGCCTGCGTCGAGCCGTCAAGTTTCCCCCCTGCACGCCGTTAATCCGATCAGAGCTTTAAAGATTCTCCCCACAGTCTGAATGACATCTCACTCACCCTTTATCCGGGATGCCGCCAGATCTGACAGCTGAATCGATTCATTATCATTCTATTTTCTGAACCATTCCGGTTTCCTGGGCAGCTGGCTGACTTTTCGTCGCCATTTTAGGGGTGTACCTTCTATGCAATTCAAAAATACCACTGTTCGAACCCAACTGACGCTGGGGTTCGGCGTGCTCGTTGTGATTGTGCTTGCCGTCGTTATCCTCGCGATGAATTCCCTCAGCAACGCTAACAACCGATTCAAAACCCATGTCCAGCAGGTGGCGGCGCGTGAATCCTCGGTCAACCTTATTCTCAGCGGCGTTAAAGACAGCTCGCTCAGTCTTTACGGTCTGGTACTGGTCAGTGAGGCCGCCGACATTGACGCCGGCAAAAAACAGGTCGCGGCAGCAGAAGAGAAAACGGCTGCAGCGCTGACTCAGCTGCAGGCGGCTATCAAACAGCACGCCGATGTCACAGACCAGGATCGGCAGTTTGTTACCGCCATTGCTAATGCTGAGGAGGGGTATCGCCCCATTGCTCACCACATTGTTGAGTTAGCCCTGGCGGAAAAAAAGGCGGAAGCCATTGACCGCATGAACCGCGAATTACGCCCTCAGCTCACCACGTTATTGACCGCGGCCAATCAGTACCTGAAATACAGTACCGAACGTGCAGCGGAGAGCCTGAGCACCGCCGAAAGCGCCTATCAGCAAACCCGGATTATTTTCATCGTTATCAGCCTGCTGGCGCTGAGCCTGGCGGTCATTCTGGGTGCGATGATTATCCGCTCCCTGTTCCGTGCCTTAGGCGAAGAGCCTGCCGTGTTAGGCCAGGTGGTTCAGCGCATTGCTCAGGGCGACCTGAGCCAGGTCAACGGTGCCGTCACTGCCCCGGCGGGCAGCGTACTGGCCGCACTCGGTGAGATGCAGGAGAAATTGCATCACTTAATCAGCCAGGTGGCGAACTCTGCTGAGAGCATTGTTTCCGCCTCAGGTGAAATTACCCTGGGCAACGAAGATTTAAGCCGCCGCACCGAAGCGCAGGCCTCGTCACTGGAGCAGACCTCTGCCAGCATGGAGCAGTTAACCGCCACCGTGAAACACAACGCCGACAACGCTCATCAGGGCAATCTGATGGCCACCAGCGCCTCTCAGGTCGCACAGCGTGGCGGCAATGTGGTTGAACGCGTGGTCAGCACCATGCATGACATTGCCGGCAGTTCAGGCAAAATCACCCAGATTATTACCGTCATTGAAGGGATTGCTTTCCAGACCAACATTCTGGCGCTTAATGCCGCCGTGGAAGCCGCTCGCGCCGGTGAGCAGGGTCGTGGATTTGCCGTGGTCGCCGGGGAAGTGCGCATCCTTGCCCAACGCAGTGCAACGGCTGCGAGGGAAATCAAAAATCTGATCGATGAGTCAGTAGAACGAATCAATACCGGTTCTAAGCTGGTGGATGAGGCGGGCAGCACCATGCAGGAAGTGGTCAATGCGGTTAAGGGGGTTAACAGCCTGATGGCCGAAATCACCCTCGCCTCCAGCGAGCAGCACACGGGTATCGATCAGGTGAATAAAGCGGTGGTCAATATGGACGAAGCGACGCAGCAAAACGCCGCGCTGGTTGAGGAAAGTGCGGCTGCGGCTGCCAGCCTCAGACAGCAGGCCCACCTGTTGCTGGAAGGTATCTCTGCGTTTGATATCTCACGAGCGGGCCGTCTTAACGATACAACAGCAGCGATTCGCTAAGGGGCTGAGATGAAAATAACCTGTGCTTTTGCTCTCGCCGCGATGGTCAGTTCAGCGGCGTATGCCAGCAACGACAGCATCACCATTGGCCTGATTACCAAAACTGAAACCAACCCCTTTTTCCTGAAGATGAAAGAAGGGGCGATGCTGGGTGCCACCGTGCATGGGGTGAAACTCCTGACTGCGGCAGGCAAAGAAGACGGCGATTATCCGGCGCAAATTCAGGCCATCCAGGAGATGGTGGCCGCAGGGGCCACCACGCTGCTGATCACCCCGAGCGATGCCAAAGCCATTGTGCCCGCTCTGGATGAGGTGCGGGCCAAAGGGGTGCAGGTTATCGCACTGGACTCCCCGACGGATCCGATGACGGCGGTGGATGCGCTGTTTGGTACTGACAACTATAAAGCCGGGCAGCTGATTGGCGAATATGCCAAAGCGGCCATGCCGTTAAAATTTGCCGGACAGCCACTGAAGATTGCCATGCTGGATTTATCGCCCGGACATTTAGTCGGGGCAAGACGCCATAATGGTTTTATGAGCGGGCTGGGATTAGCGGCCGCAGGCGCCGACTCCAGTGAGCTGTCGGTCACCGCTGAAACCGTCTGTGCCGGTTTTTCTCAAGGCGCCGAAAAGGAAGGCTATGAGGTGATGGCCAGCTGCCTGAAAAGCCATCCGGATATCAACCTGGTGTATACCATCAACGAACCGGCTGCTGCCGGGGCATACAAGGCCTTACAGGAAGCCGGTAAAGAGGCGATGATCGTCTCGGTCGATGGCGGCTGTGCCGGGGTGAACAACGTGCGGGCAGGCAAGATTGCGGCCACGGCGCAGCAATATCCCTTAACCATGGCGGCGATGGGCGTTGATGCGGCGGTGGCTTACGCCCGACACGGTAAGAAAGTGTCCGGGTATGTGGATACCGGCGTCACGCTGATCGCAGATAAACCGATGCCCGGCCTGGCAAGTAAGGATACCCAGGCAGGACTGAATGCCTGCTTTGGGGCAAAATAGTGCGATAGCTTCCCGGCGGCCATCGCTCAATGGGAAGCCATCACCGTTCAGCCGTCATCCCAGACGGCTGGCAATCAGGCGCAGCTGTTCGGCAATCTGTTTTAAATCCTGCTGCTGCTGACCTGCCGCTGACGTTGAGCTGCGCACCACCAGACGGGCGGGCAGGATCGAGGATGAGCGGCTGTGGTCATCATCGCTGGCCTGCAAAATACGCTGCACCGCCTCTTTCCCCTGTAAATCCAGATCCAGCGACACCGTGGTCAGCGACGGATGGAAAAACGCGCTCTCATACGTATCATCATAGCCCACCACAGACACCTGCCCCGGCACCGTCACGCCCTGCTGATGCAGCGCACTCAGCACGCCTAAAGCCATCTGATCGTTCCCCACCAGCAGCGCACTGAAGTGCGGGGTTTCACGCAGCAGCTGTAAGATGCCGCTGTAACCGCTTTGCGCATCCCAGTTACCGTGGATGACGCTCACCGGGGCCAGCCGGTAGCTCTCCAGCGTCTCCAGCCAGCTCCTGAGCCGCAGCCGCGCCGAGACGGAATGCTCTGGCCCCGCCAGCAGCGCAAACTCACGGTGCCCCTGCTCGTAGAGGTATTTCACGCTGGCCCGGGTGCCATCCGCCGGGTTAAACGACACGTTAAACACCGAACAGAAAGGGTCGACATCGAGGAACAGACAAATAATGTCCTGGTTCTCTTCGACGATCCGCTCGGCACAGGCGGTATCCAGCGGAACGTTAATAATCACTTTATCGACCAGCTGCGATTTCAGCTCGTTGATCGACTCCTGCAAACTTTGATTGACGTTCTCACCGATCATGGCGATCAGCACCTGATACTCCGCCGCATTGGCGTAGCGCTTAATCGCCGCCGCCACCTGAGAAGGGGCATGGAGGGCCAGGGAAGTGGTCACCAGGCCGAGCGTGGTGCTCTGTTTCCCCACCAGCTGTTGCGCCAGCCGGTTTGGCACATAGCGCAGTTCCTCTATCGCCTTGGTTACCTTGCTGCGCGTCCCTTCCGAAACGTTCGCAGACTTATTCAGCACCCGGGAAACCGTTTGATAAGACACCCCAGCGCGACGGGCGACATCTTCCAAGGTGGCACTCTTTGATTTCATGGCTCACTTTCCTGTTTACAGATGGCCGGATTGTATCACAGTGAAAATGACGTTCAGGTTAAGTCGGTCACACTGTCAAAAACCCACTACAAAGTCAGACGTTCACATTACAAATTCGGTGATCAAGTTCACCAATCGTTACAAATAACGGGCAAATACTTGCACTAAATCACACAATTTCGTTACTCCAATTGCTTCATGTTCACCCCGAGGAGTTTACTGTCGCCATCGTGTGAACGTATGACAAATATAAACAGAGGGTGACATGAACACAAGATTAACAGCGACCGCTGTAGCACTTGCCGCAGCACTGACTTCTCCTGCATTCGCAGCCATCGACAACATTGATTTCCACGGCTATCTGCGCGGCGGTGTGGGTGTTTCACGTGACGGAGGCATCGAAGAGTGGCAAAAAAATAAGATTGGTCGTCTCGGTAACGAAGCTGATACCTACGGTGAAATCGAACTGGGCAGCGAAGTGTACAAAAAAGATGACGTCAGTTTCTATGTCGACTCCATGGTCAGCATGTTTTCTGACGGCTCTAACGATAATGAAACCACCTTCGGCGATGACGCCCAGTTCGGTCTGCGTCAGCTCAACCTGCAAATCAAAGGCCTGATCCCCGGCGATAAAAACGCCGTCATCTGGGGCGGTAAACGCTACTACCAGCGCCATGACCTGCATATCATTGATACCAAATACTGGAATATCTCCGGCTCCGGTGCCGGTATTGAAAACTACACCTTTGGCCCTGGCGCTGTCTCCGTCGCCTGGATACGGGGTGATGCCAACGATGTTGACTACCGCGCCGACGGCGATAACGACGTTAATATCAACTACCTCGACGTGCGTTACGCTGGCTGGAAACCGTGGAGCGGCGCATGGACAGAGTTCGGGGTGGACTACGCCATGCCGAACCCGACCAACAAGCAGGAAGAGTACGGCGGTCTGTATGAAGCAGATAACGGCGTTATGGTCACCGGAGAAGTCAGCCAGGACATGTGGGGCGGCTATCAGAAGCTGGTGCTGCAATATGCCAACAAAGGGCTGGCGCAGAATATGATCTCCCAGGGCGGCGGCTGGTATGACATGTGGAACGATACCCGTGATGCTAAAGGCTATCGCGTGATCAACACCGGCCTGCTGCCGATCACTGACCGCCTGTCGCTGAATCAGGTCGTGACCTGGGGCTCCGCCGATAACATCACCGCGTTCACCGATAAAAGTACCCTGCTCTCCGTGGTCGGGCGCGCTCAGTACCAGTTTACCGACTACGTGCGCGGTATCGGTGAAGCCGGTACGTTTGTACAGAAAGATCAGAACAAAGACGGCAGTGATTACAAACAGGCCGGGCAGAAATATACCCTCGCGCTGGGTCTGGCTGCAGGCCCGGAATTTATGTCACGCCCGGAACTGCGTATCTTCACCTCTTACCTGAACGACTCCGAACAGGGGCACAGCTTCCAGGACGGCACGGCCAGCAACACCTGGAACTTTGGTGTGCAGGTTGAAGCCTGGTGGTAATGTCCTGATCAACGCCTTCATCATCATTGGATAAGCACTGGATCGTTAATTTGGATAACCGTCACCGGTTATCCATTTTTTTATGGCTGACGGAAATAGTGTGCTTCCATCAGCTGACGCAGCCGGTCAGATCGCATGCCAAAAATAGCATGCACCTCATGGCCCAGAATCACCACTCCCGTTGCCCCTGCCTGCTGTAACCCGCTGGCATTCACCGCCGCCACCGACGTTACCGTGACGCGCAACCGTGTGAGGCAGGCATCCACCTGCACGATATTTTCGCGCCCACCAAAGCAGCCCATTAACTGATCCAGCAGCGCACACTCTGCCGCATCGGCTTCCTCCGGGGTTTCCTGCCGGCTGAAGTAATGCTTAAACGATTTCAGACTGACCATATACCTCTCCTTTCAGACATAAAAAAAGCGGGCTTGCGCCCGCTGGTGAACAGCTGTTTACAGCGGCGCGCGCAGCACGCGGCAGCCCCACGGCGGCAGGGTCTGCGCACCGGAGAACGGCGCACCGTCAATCAGATCGCTGATCCCCGCAGGCAGCGTGACCGGCTGCTCCTGCGCCGTGAAGTTTTGCAGGAAGATAAAGCTGAACTCGCCATCAGTGCGGCGATGCGCGGTAACGCCCGGAGGCAGGTCCACCGCCAGCGCGCGTGGCAGCGCCAGCCTGGCGATCAGCGCACCGTAGAAATCCCGATGGAAAGCCTGGTCATTACGTGAAGCAATATACCAGGCCTGCCCTGCGCCCACGGCGTTAACGGTGACCGCCGGTTGACCGGCATAGAAGTCACTGGCGTAAACGGCCAGCGCGGTTGCGCCTTCCAGATGAATACGTTCGCACAGCTCACGGGCCTGATAGCTGCCGCGCAGGCCCAGCATGTTGCCTTCGACAGCGCAGACGCCGTTGGTTTCGTCGTCCGCCAGGCTGTCGATCTCTTCCGCCCAGATCCCCAGCAGCGGCCGCAGCGGCCCAGGGAAACCGCCCAGATGGCAGAGGTCGCTCTCATTGACCACGCCCGTCCAGTAGCTGGCGACAAACTGCCCGCCCTGGCGCAGATGCTGCTCCACGCGGGCGGCAAAGCCGTCGCGCACCATATACAGCATCGGCGCGATCACCAGCGAATAGCCGCTGAGGTCAACATCGGCGTTGATCACGTCCACCGCCACGCCCTGCTCCCAGAACGTGCGGTAGTGTTCGGCTACCGTGCGCTCATAGTGCAGGCCGATATTGCGTGGCCCCTGGGCATTGTCCATCGCCCAGCGGCTTTCCCAGTCGAAAATGATCGCCACTTTCGCTTCAACGCGGCTGCCCTGCACCGGACTCATGGCGGCCATCATCCGGCCCAGCTCGCTGACTTCGCGGCCAATACGCGTATCCAGATGCCCGACGTGGTCAATCACCGCGCCGTGGAATTTCTCCACCGAGCCACGGCTTTTACGCCACTGGAAATACTGCACCGCATCTGCCCCGTGGGCCACGGCCTGCAATGAGGAGAGAATATGCATCCCCGGTTTTTTCAGCTTGCTGGTGGGCTGCCAGTTGGTCGCCCCCGGCGTTGACTCCATCAGTACAAACGGCTGCCCCTGTTTCAGGGTGCGCATCAGGTCGTGATACATGGCGGTATAACAGGCCAGCGTGGTGTCATCCTGCTCGTTATGCCAGGTCGGGTAGCTGTCCCAGGAGATAAAATCGAGCGGCTGCGACAGCTTCCAGTAATCGTAGTCGTAGAAATACTCCATAAAGTTGGTAGTAGCAGGCAGGTCCGGGTTGGCTGCTTTCAGCGGTTTGATCTCTTCGCTACAGAAGTCGGTAACCTGGTCGGTCATAAAGCGCCGCCAGTCGAGGTTCAGCCCGTGAATCGACATTTCACCCTGCGGCGCAGGGGACACCACCTGCGACCAGTCACTGTAGGTATGGCTCCAGAAATCACTCCACCAGGCGAGATTAAGCTGCTCCAGGGTGCCGTAGCGGCGCTGCAACCAGCCACGAAACGCCTGCTGGCACTGTTCGCAGTGGCACTCGCCGCCGTATTCGTTGGAAATATGCCAGCCGATCACCGCCGGATGGTGCGCATAGCGCTCCGCCAGCTGGCTGTTGATCGCCCGCACTTTTTGCCGGTAGAGCGGCGAGGTCATGCAGTGATTATGCCGCCCGCCGTGCAGCGCAGGCACGCGATCGCGCCCGGTGCGCAGCACTTCCGGGTACTTTTGCGACATCCACGCCGGGCGCGCGCCGCTTGGCGTGGCCAGAAACACCCGAATCGAGCGCTGATGCAGTTTTTCAATGACGTTATCCAGCCAGCCGAAGTCATAGCGCCCTTCTTCCGGCTCCAGTTTCGCCCAGCTGAAGATGCCAACCGACATCACATTACAGTTCGCCTGCTGCATCATCTCGACGTCATCATCAATGATGCCCGGGGTATGTTGCCACTGTTCCGGGTTGTAATCCGCGCCGTGCAGCAGCGTGGTGACCCCGGCAAAGAGCGGTGGAAATTTAGTCATTGCGGTTCCTCTGAGGTGTCAGTGACACCGGCCCTCAGGCCTGTAAATTAATGAAATGCCTGAATGGAGGGCAGCACGTTGCCCTGGCAGTCAAACAGCGCCTGGTTTTCACGGGCGTTGCCCTGCTTCCACTCATCGTGGATATACTTCATGCCTTCCGGCGTTGCCCAGGTGTTACCCGGTACGGCAATCCACGTGGGTTCCCAGTAGACCACGCCCTTGCCACGGTGATTCGGCACCGCCAGCACCGCCTGCATCAGGTCGTGCAGGTAGGCCGCCTGCCCCTCAACGGTGGCCGGGTAGCCGCCATCTTTCTCTTCCTTCGCCTGGAAACTGTTTTCGGCGCTGTCGCAGTTTTTCAGCGTGTATGCGTAGGCCGCCTCCACCACCATCACGTCTTTCTGATAGCGCTGGCTGATGTCGTCCATATTGGCTTTCAGGGCGCTGATCGGGCCGTTCCAGTAGGTGTACATCGACAGGCCAATCACATCGAACGGCACCTGACGGCGGGTAATTTCATCGAACCACCAGCGGAACATGTCATTTTTGGTGCCTTCCGCCAGGTGCAACATAATTTTGACCTGGCCCGGATCGCTGAGGTTTTCCCGCAGGCCCGCGATACCCGCTTTCAGCAGGCCCGCCAGACGGTCAAACTCGCCGCCGTTCTGCCCCCAGCTTTTCCCTTCCGGCCACAGCATGCCGCCGTTCAGCTCGTTGCCGATTTGCACGATATCCGGCAGGACGCCCTCAGCTTTAAAGCGGGCAATGGTGTCGCGGGTGTAGTCATGCACGCGTGTTTCCAGCTGCGGGAAGGTCAGTTTTTCCCAGGCTTTCGGTTTGAACTGCTTACCCGGATCGGTCCAGAAATCGCTGTAGTGGAAGTCCAGCAGGATCTGCATCCCGGCGGCTTTGGCACGTTTCGCCAGCGCCAGGGTCGTTGGCAGATCGTTAGTGCCACCGCCGTAGGCTTTACCGTTGCTGTCATACGGGTCAACCCACAGGCGCAGGCGAATGGTGTTGATGCCGTTGGCTTTCAGGATGGCAATCGGGTCCTGTAGCTGGTGCTGAGCGTTGTAAAATTTCACCCCCTGCTTTTCCAGTTCCGGCAGCGTGGAGATATCAGCCCCTTTAACAAAATCGGCCGGCACCGGGCCGATGGGGCGAATAACCGCCGGATTTGCGGCGAACAGAGGCGTCGCCCAGGCCATTGCCAGGGCGAGTAACAGCGTTTTAGGTGTCATGGTTTATCCCTTTGTACTTCCTGAGGTCAGGCCGGAAACGAAGTATTTTTGCAGCGCCAGATAGAGCACGGCGACCGGTACAGCAATCAGCACCGCCCCGGCGGCGTAAGTGGTATAGCTGGCCCCCATTTTCTGCGAGACCAGGTTGTACAGCCCAATGGGCAGCGTGAACTGATCCGGGCTGCGCAGGATGGTGCTGGAAAGAATGAAGTCCCCCAGCGGGCCGGTGAAGGAGAACAGCGCCACCACCGCCAGAATCGGCTTCGACAGCGGCATGATGATCTCGATAAAGATGCGGAAATTCCCTGCCCCGTCCATGCGCGCCGACTCATCCAGGTCCTTTGGAATCGCGTCCAGGTAACCCTTCATCAGATAGGTGTTCATCGGGATCATGCCGCCAACGTAGATCAGCACCAGCGCCAGGTGGCTGTTGATTAAACCCAGCAGCTGCGACAGCACAAAGATGGCAATCAGCGCCGAGAACTGCGGGATCATCTGCAACAGCAGAAACAGCATCAGACCGTTCTGCCGCCCTTTAAAGCGAAAACGCGAGAACGCATACGCGGTGCAGCTCACGCTGACCAGGGTCAGCACCATCGTAAAGAAACTGATTTTCATCGAGTTCCAGTACCACGTCAGGTACGGCACCGTGCCGTTAAACAGATCGCGGTAGTGCTGTAACGATGCGCTCTCAGGAATAATCGAACTGCTCAACAGGCTGTTGCCCGCATTCAGCGACGCCCCGACCGTCCACACCAGCGGGTAGATAATGATGGTCGACACCACCAGTACCACCAGCCAGGTGAGCGACAGACGCAGCCATTTTTCACGTTTAATACTGACTGACTTCGCCATAACGGTTCCCTTACGCCATCTCATCTTGTTTAAACGATTTGGTGGCGCGGAACTGCCACAGCGCCAGACCGACCACAAAGATCGACAGCAAAATCGTAATGGTTGCGGCAATCGCATACTGCGATGACGACATGGTCAGCTTGTAGATCCACGACACCAGAATGTCGGTGCCGCCTGCGTTTGACCCCGCCACCGCCGGACCGCCGTTGTTAAACAGGTAGATAATGTTGAAGTTGTTAAAGTTGAAGGTGTACTGCGTGATGATGATGGGCGCAATGGCGTACATCACCAGCGGCAGCGTGATAGTTTTCAGGCGCGTCCAGGGTCCGGCCCCGTCCATCATCGCCGCTTCATACAGATCGTCCGGGATCGCCTGCAATACGCCGGTCGTCATGGCGAACACAAACGGGAAGCCCAGCCAGGTCTGCATCATAATCAGCGCGGTTTTGGTCCAGAACGGGTCGGTCATCCATGCTTTCGGCGCAATGCCGAAGAAGTCGAGGATCGCATTGTTAATCACGCCAAAACTGTCGTTAAACATGCCCGCAAACACCAGGATAGTGACGAACCCCGGCACCGCCCACGGCAGAATAAAAATAGTGCGGATCAGCGGCTTAAAACGCAGGTCTTTCTGATTCACCAGAATCGCCAGCATCACGCCTACTGAACATTGCAGCGTGGTGGCCAGCAGCGTCCAGACCACGGTCCATTGCAGCACGTCGAAGAAGGTCGATCGCCAGATCGACAGGGTGAAGATATTGACGAAGTTCTTCAGCCCCACCCAATCCACCAGCTTCGCGGGCGGCGTGTGATAGAGGTTATAGTTGGTAAAGGCGATGGCGAACCCAAACAGGATCGGGAACACCACCACAAACACCAGCAGGAAAAATCCCGGCGTGATCATCAGGTACGGGAACCCCTCCCGCAGCAGCAGTTGATACTGCTTACGCACCCCGTGCAGCGGTTTGCCTTCGTCACGACGGCAGCCGTTCAGCCAGGCATCGCGCAGCGACAGCCCCCATATCGTCAGGCCAAAGGCGATAATCAGGACGCTGATAATGCCTTCTGCCAGCAAAAAGATGGAGTTGTCGCGGGGGACTTCTTCCCCCAGCGTTGCCAGCCCCCACAGCCCGTGCTGCAGGAAGTTATGAAACACGCCGTAAAAGCTGGTCAGCAGGATCAGATAACACAGCCCTTTTGCCCACTGGCGATGGTAGAACTGGCCGAAACCGGGTAACAGCGCCAGCAGCACGCCTGCCAGAGCGTGCTGGCGTGGGCGCTTGTGCAGCGTCAGTTGTTCACTGGGGGAAATCATCACAGCCTCTTCCTTATTTATTCAAACCGCCGGGCGGCAGGAGCTTACTGATTGCTGGCCTGCATCGCTTCAATCTGCATAACAATCTGCTTCACCGCATTATCCAGGGCGACCTTTGGTTCCTGCTTGCCCGTCACGCTCAGTTCCAGTGCCGCATTGGCCGGCCCCCACACTTCCTGCATCTCCGGCACGCCCGGCATCGCAACAGCCCGTGCCGCCTGTACCGCCACCGCATTGGCCTTCTCATCGTTTTTAATCAACGGGTCATTCATCAGGGCGATGACCGGCGGAATTTCCTGCGTTTTCTGGAAGCGCTCTTTCACATACTGCGGCTGGTTAATAAACTGGATAAACTGCTGCGCCAGCGTTTTATCTTTGCTCCAGGTGGAAACCACATAGCCTTTTACGCCGAGGAAGGAGCTCATGGGCTTGCCGTTAGGTAGCTCTGGCAATGGCGCGACGCCATAGTTGATGCCTGCCGCCTGGTAAGGCTGGAATGCCCAGGGACCGTTGATCACCGCCGCCGCTTTTTTCTCGGTAAACAGGGAGTCGATGGCGTTCAGACCGTTATCACCCAGGATGCCGGTAGGCAGCAGACCCTGGGTGAAGAAACTCTTGAGGTAGGTGACGGCGGCTACGCTGCCCGGCGTGTTCAGCCCGATGTCGAGGGTGTTAAGCCCGCCCTTGCCGTCCTTGCCAAAGATATAACCGCCCATTGGCGCAATCGCCCCCCAGCTGTAATAAATCTGGTCAAATTTTGCCAGCAGACCATACTGCTTCGCCTCGCGCTGTTTCTGCGAGAAAGCGCGGTACTCATCCAGCGTTTTCAACGGATGCGGCAGCAGATCTTTGTTATAAATCAGCACCAGGGTTTCGACGGCTTTTGGCACGCCATACACCACTTTATTCTGAATAAACGCGGCCATCGCTGATGGGGTATAGGCCGCCTGCTGTGCCGCGTCGACGGACAGCGGTGACAGCAGTCCCTGCACCACCGCACTGCCCAGCTGATCATTCGGGATCACCAGCACATCCGGGCCAATCCCCGCCGGGCCGTCAAGCCGCAGCTTCTCTATCTGCTGGGCAAAGGGCATTTCCTGCACGTTGACTTCAACGTTGTATTGCTTCTGGAAATCGGCAATCGCCGTTTTGATACCTTCGGATTTTTTAATATCTTCCCAGACGGTAAGTTGCTGCGCTGCATGTGCAGCCTGCCCCAGAGCCAGGACAGACAGAAGCAGAGTGATGCCGGTTTTGACTTTCATTGCTGACCTCATGTGAAGGTATAACATTTAACTGATTTTCAATCCGCTGAATTTCTGACCTACACATCGCAAGGCCCATATAACGTAACTTGCAGAAGGGAGAGTGTCACAGCGCGTCGATGTCATACGCTACGCGGAACAGCGTAACTCCTCTACCCTGTTGTCGCTAATATGTGATCAATATTACAGAAATCAAAATCGACTCTAGGGCGCTCTGCATCAGGGGTTTATAGTCACGCCAGACGCCACAAGGGTTAGCGTGTCACAACATAAATTGTAATACGTAATACATTTATGATTTAAATTCCCCTTTCGATGAGGTTCCGCATGTCCAGCATCAGACTGAGAAACGTGTCCAAGCGTTTTGGTAAAACAGAAACGCTCAATAATATTCATCTGGATATTGAAGACGGTGAGTTCACCGTCTTCGTCGGTCCCTCTGGCTGTGGTAAGTCTACCCTTCTGCGGTTGATTGCCGGGCTGGAAGAGGTCAGCGACGGCGAGATCCTGATTGGTGATGAGCTGATGAACGACGTGGCTCCCGCCCATCGCGGTGTGGCGATGGTGTTTCAGTCCTATGCACTTTATCCGCATATGACGGTGGCCGAAAATATGGGTTACGGACTGAAAGTGAACGGGGTGGCGAAAGAGAAGATCCGCCATCAGGTGGAGATGGTGTCGAAAACCCTGCAACTCTCCCATCTGCTTGAACGCAAACCCAAAGAGCTTTCCGGTGGCCAGCGCCAGCGCGTGGCGATTGGACGGGCCATCGTGCGTAATCCGCAGGTCTTTATGTTTGATGAGCCGTTGTCAAACCTGGACGCCGAGCTGCGCGTCGATATGCGTCTGCATATCGCCAAACTGCACCAGGAGCTGAAAACCACCATGGTGTATGTCACCCACGACCAGATTGAGGCGATGACGCTGGCGGATAAAATCGTGGTGATGAACTACGGCAAGCTGGAGCAGGTAGGGTCGCCCATGGAACTTTATTACAACCCGGTGAACCGCTTTGTCGCCGGTTTTATCGGTTCGCCCAAGATGAATTTTTTGCCCGCATGCGTGCAGCACTGTAGCGATCAGGGGCTGATCGTCACGGTGAATGAGGGGGCGAACACGCTGACGCTGCCTGTACCGGCCCGCCAGTTGCAGCCTGGAGAGGAACTGACGCTGGGTATTCGCCCGGAGCATCTGCGTATCAACAGCGATGCGCCGTTACAGCTGGACTTTCATTGTGAGGTGGTTGAACGGCTGGGCAACAATACCTATCTGTTCGGGCAAATTTATGGCTATGACGGCTTTAAGATGCTGCTGCCGGGCGATGTGCATTTCCGCCCTTATCAGATGCTGCGTCCCGCGTTCTATCCGCACCAGTGCATGGTGTTTGATGGCGACGGGCTGCGTATCAGCGCCGATATCCCCTTA
The DNA here is from genome assembly GCF_045107195.1 of Erwinia sp. AnSW2-5. Classification (NCBI taxonomy): domain Bacteria; kingdom Pseudomonadati; phylum Pseudomonadota; class Gammaproteobacteria; order Enterobacterales; family Erwiniaceae; genus Erwinia; species Erwinia sp. AnSW2-5. The sequence continues at coordinate 92,530 of NZ_JBJGXA010000012.1, read as the reverse complement.
CCGCAGGACCAGGCGGCTATCGCGGGGTGACCGGAAAAATGAATGGCTGGCAGTCTGGCCCCCTCCCCGCAAAACCGTTGCTCGTTGTGAGTTTTAAAACCCGACGCCATTGCGATCGGGTGTAGGGGGCGATCATCTTTTCCGATCGCCCCGTAACTCCAGGTCGGCACCCTGCTCAACATCACGGGCAGACCGGAAAAAAGGGTCTGCCCCTACGCGCCCTGAGTTGTTTTCGGGTTGGGTGTTGACCTGGCTTTTGACGTTGAGGCGGCATTCAGCATCACTGGTCGACCGCTCGTCATGCCGGTCTTACTTTATCAGTGGCCGACCCTTTGTTCCGGCCTCATCCGCTGACAATCAGAACCAGGCTTCCCACATGGCGCCGACGTTAAAGGAGTCGAGCTGGGTATTATCATCGTTGCCGTTGATCCGTGCGGTACGCTTGTTATCCACTTCGCCACCGGTCACGTAGAAGCGCAGCATCGGACGGAACTCCGGTCCCATATCAATCGACACGTTCTGCGACAGCGTCACCTTCCAGCCGTGGTTATCGCCACCCTGGTCGTAAACCACGCGCTGGTAACCCGCTTCCAGCCAGGTGGAGTGCACATCGTTCCACCAGTACATCGGGCGCACGATGGCGCCGTAGTTGCGGCGGTCGTCGGTGTTATCGGCTTTATTCGCGTAGTCGTGGAAGGCCAGCAGATATTCTACCTGCGCCTGCTGAGTGAACTTGTAGTTCCCTTCAAAGCTGGCATAGATCGCCGTCAGCTCATCGGTTTTGTTAAACACGCTGTTATCAGCGTTGTTGGAGTAGCGGGTGATCACTTTATTCACGCCGTTTTCGCCGGTATGGCTCAGGACGACACCGCCCTGCCAGGCTTTCTGACGCTCTTTACTTTCCACCGCTTTGGAGTCAAAGCCGTAGTTGGCGTACAGCTCCAGATCCAGCGGGCCAACCTTCATGCCGTGGATTTTGGAGGTCACCGCATAGTTACCTTTATCACCGGTGCCCGACCCGCCGGTACAGCTGATGCGTGACGGGTTGCCATCTTCGTCCATCACTTGCGGGTTACAAGATTCCACTGCCGCCACTGTCGCGACATCAAACTTCACGCCGCCGATATCGAAGTTTTTCACCCCGGCGCCCTGCCCGTCATGGTTCATCCAGAAGTAATCGTTAATGCCCTGCTGTGGACGCTGGTGGAAATCACGCCCGGCCCACAGATACGCATTGGGGTTCGACTCGAACAGATTGGTGACGCCCGCATAGGCTTTTTTGAGGTTCACCTCATCGCCCCAGTGATCGATCATCACGTTTACGTCCCAGATCGCACCGTTATCGCCTTTAAAGGCTTTGGAAAGCTGGAACTCGCCGCCATTGCCTTCGTTGCCCAGGCGGCCAATCGCCGAGGAGCCGTTATAGGAACCGTCGACGCCGACAAACTTCTGATCGCCCCCCTGGAACTGCGCACCGTAACGCGCGTAACCGGTGAACTGTATGCCAAACGGGATCGCTTTGTCCGGCGACTGCGCGGCGGTTTGTGGTTCGGTGATCACATCCGCTTTTTTCGCCACGGCGCTGTCGGCTTTGGCCTGTCGCTCCGCCAGGGCTTTATCCACCGCGTGGTCGATCTTGACCTGGCGTTCAGCTAACGCTTTATCCACGGCTTTCGCCACAATGGCATCGAGCTGGGCCTGAGTAAATTCTTGTGCGACGACTGATCCAGAACAAAGGGCTGCCATGACCGCCAGCGTCACTGGCAATTTTTTAAATATTTTCATAATTATCTCAATATTACCCACACATCTTCTTGGCGCGTCACCATGCCGCGCAAAGAAGTGTGCGTGAGCGATGTTATTTTGGATAATAACCGTCTTGTTATGGTTTGCGTAATACCAACCCCATCACCAAAACAAGCGATTCTTTATAATAGACAGAGGTAAAGATGGATTAATATATTCTGGTAATTAACTCCTTCGCTAATATTGATATTCTATCGCTGATAGAGGTGGATAATTTCTTCGGATAATTCGCGGGCCAGTAATGAGGTCATCAGATGATCCTGCGCATGCACCATAATTAAGGTCATCGGCTGCCGGGCTTCCCCGGCATCCTGCTCGATCAGTTTGGTCTGCATCTGATGCGCCTGGCGCGAAAAGCCATCGGCCTCCTGCAACAGGGCTTTTGCCTTAGCCACATCCCCGCCACGCGCCGCGTGCAGGGCTTCAAAGCACAGGCTGCGTGACTGTCCGGCATTGACAATGATCTCCATCACCGCCTCTTCTAATTCAATCATTATTGTCCCCTTGTTGATTAAATCCATTGCTGGCGGCGGTGCGGGCAAACCACTCTCCGCTTTTTTTCACCGTCCGCTGCTGCGTGTCTAAATCGAGCTGTACAAAGCCGTAACGATTTTTATAGCCGTTGCACCACGACCAGTTATCAATAAAGGTCCACATGTGATAACCGAGGCAATGACTTCCTTCACTGATCCCTTTATGCAGCCACTTCAGATGCTCTGAAACAAATTCAATACGGTATTGGTCATTAATCTGGTCATCTTCAACAAAGCGTTGTTCATTTTCCACCCCCATGCCGTTCTCGGAAATAAAGCAGCGCGGGTTATCATAATTCACACGTAAGTTGGTCAGAATGTCGTAAATACCCGGCTCGTAGATTTCCCAGCCGCGATACGGATTCATTTTACGTCCAGGCATCTCGTAATTATCAAATAACCACTCTGGCATAAACGGCGATTGCAGATTCACCGCGCTGTCGCGGCACTTCACCCGACGCGGCTGGTAATAGTTAATCCCCAGCAGGTCGATCTTACCGTCAGCGATTAACGCCCGGTCCTCCGGCTGGCAAACCGGGAGCTGATCGTAGCTTTGCAGCAGCACCATCAGATCGGCCGGATACTCACCGCGCAGCACCGGGTCAAGGAAGCTGCGGTTAAACAGCAGGTCTGCATGGTGCGCCGCTTTCACATCCGCCGGATTCTGCGAGCGCGGATAGGAAGGCGTCAGGTTCAGCACAATGCCGATTTCCCCTTTGTACTGCCCGGCACGAAACGCCCGTACCGCCTGAGCGTGGGCCAGCACCGTGTGGTACGCGGCGGTGGCTGCGCGTTTAAAATCCACCACGTTCGGGTAATGGAAATCGTAAAGATAACCGCCTTCCACCGGGACAATCGGCTCGTTGAAGGTGAACCAGTGCAGCACGCGGTCACCGAACAACTCAAAGCACAGGTTGGCATAGCGGCTAAAGGCAGCCACCACATCACGGCTTTCCCAGCCGCCCTGCTGCTGCATCGCCATCGGCATATCAAAATGGAACAGCGTGATAAACGGCTGGATCCCCTGCGCCAGCAGCTCATCAATCACGTTGTTATAGAACGCCACCGCTTCCGGGTTAACCTCGCCTGTGCCGTCCGGGATCAGGCGGGACCAGCTCAATGAGGTACGGAAACTGTTGTGGTTGAGCTGCTTCAGCAGCGCAATATCGTCACGCCAGTGCTGGTAAAAGGTCGAGGTATCCTGCGGCCCCACCTGCTGGTGAAAGCGCGTCGGCTGCTGACGGTACCAGGCATCCCAGGTGGTTTCCCCACGGGCGCCAGGCTGGCTTTCCCCTTCGGTTTGCAGCGCAGAACTGGCGCTGCCCCACCAGAAGTCTTTGGGAAATTGATATTTCATCGTTGTGTTCTCCATGATGTTCAGTTGCTGCTGACGGTGCCGCTTAACGGTGCGGTGGCCTGGGCTTTCTGCTCTTCGGTTTTCATTAACGAGCGCTCATAGGCACGCAGGAACGGCAGGTACATCAGGGCCGACATCACCATACAAATCAAACACATCACCACCGGACTGAAGGCCCAGTTAGCCGCCCAGGATGCCCCGATTGGCGCGGGTGTGGTCCACGGAGTCAGCGAGACAACCTGCGCCAGCCAGCCCAGTTTGGTGGCACCATACGCCAGGCAGGCATTGATCATCGGCACGCAGATAAACGGCAGGAACAGCATCGGGTTCATGATGATCGGTGCGCCAAACAGGATCGGTTCATTAATATTGAAGAAGCTTGGCACCACGCCCATTTTGCCGATGGTACGCAGATGCGCCACGCGGCTGCGCAACAGCAGGAAAGCCAGAGGCAGGGTTGAACCCACGCCGCCGATCAGCAGATAGTGATCCCAGAAACCCTGTAAATAGATATGCGGTAACGCCGATCCGGCGGCCAGCGCGGCCTGGTTGGCCGACAGGTTTGCCATCCAGAAGGGGTTCATAATGCCGGTGACAATCAGGGCGCCGTGGATCCCGGCGAACCAGAAAATCTGGCACAGCAGCACCGACAGTAAGATCGCAGGCAATGAATCCGATGCCGACACCAGCGGCTCCAGCAAATGCATAATCGCCTGCGGCATGATCATGCCGGTTTGCGCTTCAATAAACAGATTCAGCGGATGCAGCGTGCCCATCACCACCACCACCGGGATGAGGATTTCAAAGGAGCGCGCCACCCCGGTCGGGACCTCTTTCGGCAGACGGATGGTAATATTGTTCTGCTTCAGCCAGGCATACACCCGCGTCGAGTAGATCGCGGTGATCAATGCGGTGAAAATGCCCTGCCCGGAGAGATACTGCGTGGAGATATGGCCATCTGAATAAGGCGCCGCCACCAGCAGAAATGCCATAAACGCCAGCAGACCGGACATCACCGGGTCAAGATTAAACTGCCGCCCGAGGCTGGCACCAATCCCGACAGAGATGAAGAAGGTCATCACTCCCATACTGAGGTTAAACGGCAGCATCAGCTGCTCGCGGTAGGTCAGGGAAAAATCCAGCCAGCCACGGGCAAAACTGTTGGTACTGTCCGCCGAGAACGGCGGGAAGATAAACACCAGCATAAACGAGCCGATGATCATAAACGGCAGCGCGGCGGTAAACCCATCGCGGATGGCGATAACATATTTTTGCTGGCCCAGACGCCCCGCCAGCGGGGTGATGGATTGCTCGATAACGGCAATCATTGACTGATAGAGCGAACTCATAAGAGCACCTTTTAGTGTACCGCGTTAATAAGCGAAATCGCGTAGTCCAGCACCTTGTCACCGCGCTGCATTCCGTAGTCCATCGGATCAATGGCCTGAACGGGAATGCCCTGAGTGGCAGCCTTTTCTGATAATGACTTGAGCATATATTTAACCTGTGGTCCCAACAGCACCACCTGGTAACGGGGAAATTGTGTATCGAATTCAGCCACACCATACGCCTCAATCTCGACGGCGATCCCTCTTTCATTGGCTGCTTCGACCATTTTCCTGACCAGCATGCTGGTCGACATCCCGGCAGAGCAGCACAGCATAATCTTGACCATCGACTGTCGTCCTCAAAATGTAATGAAACGTGAACACGGAAACGATTGGACACCATACGGAAACCGTTTTCCATTTAAGGAAAACAAAAATGTGATACTCATCATAAACGCACGGGTTAAAGGGTTTTTTCCTGGATTAGCGTCACAAAAATCAGGCCGATATGGATACTTTTGAGGTGATATGGAAAATCGGTTTCCATGAAAATGCAAAGCCGCTATACTGGCGATGGCGATTTTCTGCGCCATTATTGGTGATTTTTTGTGGTGCGTTAAGCGGTATCAGGGGAGAGAAATGTCAACAATCAACGATGTATCGCGTTTAGCTGGGGTGTCCAAAGCCACAGTCTCACGGGTGTTGAGTGGATCGCGCGGAGTGAAAGAAGCCAGCCGCCTCGCGGTGCTGAAAGCAGCGGAAGAACTCAGCTACCGGCCGAATGTGATCGCGCAGTCATTACTGTCGCAGTCGACGGGATGCATTGGCGTGATTTGCGCTCAGGAAAATATCAACCAGACCACCGGTTATCTTTATGCCCTGGAAAAACACCTCAGCCAGCATCAGAAGCATCTGCTGTTGCGTTTTGCCAACAGCAAAACGGGCGTGATGAATGCGCTGGACGAACTCTCCTGCGGTCTCTGCGATGATGTGTTGATTATCGGCGCACGCTTCCCGCTGAATATTACGGATGACAACGTGATCCTGATTGACTGCGTTGATGCCGACACGCCAAACAGCATCCAGTTTGATCATGCGTTTGCTGCCGAAACCGCCTGTAATTATCTGATCAGCCAGGGAAGACGCCAGATCGCTCTGATCCACCCGGAAGCGAGCGGTCACACCGACCAGGTGCTGCTGGGCTATAAGCTGGCGCTGGAAAACAACTTTTTGCCGTTTAACCGCAATCTGGTGTTTATGGATTCCACCACCTCATCCGTGGCGGTGCAGGTGCTGCTGAATAACGCCACCACGGTGAATTTCAACGCCCTGCTGGTCGCTGACGAGCAGGAAGCACAGCGGGTGATCGGCCAGTTGCAGGCATTTAATAAAACCGTACCGGGCGACATTATGATCTTCAGCCTCGCCGGTTCGCTGGATCTGCCGGGCATTCCCTCCATTCCCTCCATTGAATACTCTATGGACGCGATGGCGGCACGGATTGTCAGCTGGCTGACGGAGAAAACCCGCGACATGCTCGGTGCCTGCGTGCTGCGCGGGGATTTGATTATTCCGGACGGGCGGAAACGGTGAGTGGCGCTATCCGCTAAAAAGGCAGGAAACAGATGCCCCTGCGGGCATCTGTTATTGATCATTCACCATCGCCTTCCGACTCTTTCGTCATGTCATGCAAGGTTTTGTTATTGTCTCCCACCCTGTGCTGGGCCTGGGTTAACCCTGCCATTGACCTGTTTATATTGCGAGGAATTCCGGAGAAAACCCGCGTCCTGCACAAGCAAAAAACAACACATTAAGACAAGAAAAATAAAAAAAGACATAAATAAGATTGAATATTAAATTATATTCAGCCTCATTAACATAAGTGACAAATGCATTATAAGCACCCAAAAAGAACAAAAAATGCGTTATTTACCCCAATGCAACAGTCATTTTTCAGGTTATTTTTTGCAAAGAAATAGAAAACAACATGAAAAACAACAGAGTACCGAACCGCTCACCTTATTTACTCTTAATTAATGAAAACCCTCGCCTTGCCGATATACATCCTGAAGCAAAATCATTGCCAAAAATAGCAACGATTTCCTTGAATATCATTATTATTTAAAAAACGGACTTAATATGATTAATTTCAAATTCAATGACTTACCTATAGGTAAGAAGCTTTTTTCAGGATTTACACTGTTAATTCTTATCATTATTTTCATATCAGGTTTCAGCATCTATGAGTTAAAAACAATAGAACGAAACTCAGTGAAAACCACACTAACCAGTAATATTGGGAATTTTCTGGATACCGCCAGGCAAAGCAGGCTGATTTATATGCATACCGGTGATGATAAAATATTGCAGAAAAATGACGACGCAATACAGTCAATGCATGCGTTGATCAATGATGCCAGCAAATTTACCTGGCATGGAAAAACCCAGGAAGGATTCGAACAGCTGGTCGTGAGCCTTCAACGCTATGACCAGTTAAGAACGGATTATTACAATAAAAACCGCTACAGCCTTCAACTGGCTAAAAATCTGCACCAGAGCAATGATAAGCATTTCCTGACCGAACTGCATCATGACCTGCTGAATACGATTCCTGATGAGTCGCAGAAACAGATGGTTGATTTACTCTCGTCATTTTTGCGCCTCAGTCGGGCTGGCAGCATGCTGATGACACGCTATACCCCCGAAAATGCGTCAGACTTTGATGCGATATACGGTGAATCTTATTCACTCTATAAAGCCAGCATGGCTCAGTTGCCGGAGGCCGCAAAAGCGTTGTTAATACCTGCCTGGAATCGCTATGAGGATTTTCACGTTAGTGCAGAAAAGTATTTATCTGCCGCCAGGGAAACCCAGTTATCAGCTGACCTCATAAGCGCGGGGGGGGATAGCCTGAAAAAGGCCACCACCAGATTGATAGAGATGCAGGATGAGTATAACAATCAGCTGATTGCCAGCACGATAATGCTGATTAGTGTCCTTTCCTTGCTGGCCGTCATTATCGGCCTGGTGACGGCCTGGACGATTACACGCAAGATTACGCGCCCGGTGAGTGAAAACCTTGCGCTGGCTCAGCGTATCTCCAGTGGCGATCTGACCGCCCATATTACCCCGACCTCAAAAGATGAGCTGGGTGAGCTGACGGAAACCATGGAGGTGATGAACACACAGTTATGCGATATGATCTCTGGCATACGTGAAAGTGTCAGCCACTTAGCCAGTGCTTCCTCACAGATTGCGGCAGGTAATACGGATTTAGCCTCCAGAACGGAGCAACAGTCCGCTGCCGTAGTAGAAACCGCCGCCAGCATGGAAGAACTAACCTCAACGGTGCATCTCAACGCAGAGAATACTTTGCAGGCCAGCAAAATTGCTGCCAGCGCCAGCAATCATGCCAGTAAAGGAGGGCAGATCGTCAGTGAGGTTATCAGCACCATGAATGGTATTGCCGCCAGCTCACAGGAAATTACTGAAATTATCAGTGTGATTAACGGCATTGCTTTCCAGACCAATATCCTGGCGTTGAATGCCGCCGTCGAAGCCGCCAGAGCCGGTGAGCAGGGACGAGGTTTTGCCGTGGTGGCCGGTGAAGTCAGAACGCTGGCGCAGCGCAGTGCGGATGCGGCAAAACAGATAGCATCACTGATCAACGAGTCCGTCACGCGTATCAGCATTGGCACTGATTTGGTCAGCAAAGCGGGTGAAAGCATGGAAGATATCGTCACTTCCGTCAGTCATGTCAGCCAGATTATGGATGAGATTTCTACCGCCTCGAACGAACAACGTCAGGGCATAGAACAGATCAGCGTCGCGATAACAGAGATGGACTCAACCACCCAAAAGAACACCTCTCTGGTTCAGGAATCCTCCGCCGCAGCCCTTTCTCTTGAGCGGCAGGCGCAGAAGCTGAGTGAAATGGTTGCCATCTTTAAGATCAACGCCAGCGCGGTGCATAATGGGCAGGTCGTTGTCGAAACGGAAAGTGAAAGGCACCTCCTCACTCCGGCCAAAAAAACTAAAGCCGCTGAGGAAGAGTGGATAGCGTTTTAACGCTGACTGGCAGAGAGCATAAACAAGGCTCACCCGGATAATGGGTGAGCCTTTTCATTTCATTGCCCGACTATTCGCGCCAGCCCAGGCCCGGTGCTACATGCTTGAGGATCGCCTCAATAGTGTGCGCACAGTAATCCACGCCCAACTGGTTCGGCACGGTTAACACTAGCGTGTCGGCTTCAGCAATCGCTTCATCCTGCGCCAGTTGCTTGATCAGCTGGTCCGGCTCGGCGGCATAGCTGCGGCCAAAGATGGCGCGGGTTTTCTCATCGAGGTAACCCACTTTGTCCCCTTCTTTGCCGCTGTTGCCAAAGTAAGCACGGTCCATATCATTCACCAGCGCAAAAATACTGCGGCTCACCGAAACGCGCGGGGTGCGCGTATGCCCGGCGGCTTTCCAGGCTTCGCGGTAGGCGCGGATCTGAGCCGCCTGCTGGATATGGAAGGGTTCACCGGTTTCATCATCTTTCAGGGTTGAACTTTGCAGGTTCATACCCAGCTTCGCTGCCCAGACGGCGGTGGCATTGGAACCCGCTCCCCACCAGATGCGGTCGCGCAGCCCTTCAGAGAACGGCTCCACGCGCAGCATGCCCGGCGGGTTCGGGAACATCGGCTGCGGGTTCGGTTTGGCAAACCCTTCGCCACGCAGCATATCCAGCAGCACTTCGGTGTGGCGGCGCGCCATATCAGACTCGTTCTCACCTTCCGCTGGCTGGTAGCCAAAATAGCGCCAGCCGTCGATCACCTGCTCAGGGGAACCCCGGCTGATCCCCAGCTGTAAACGCCCACCGGAGATCAGATCCGCAGAACCGGCATCTTCCGCCATATACATCGGGTTCTCGTAGCGCATATCGATCACCCCGGTGCCGATCTCAATACGGCTGGTTTTTGCCCCGACGGCGGCCAGCAGCGGGAACGGTGAGCTTAACTGGCGGGCAAAGTGGTGCACGCGGAAATAGGCACCGTCTGCGCCGAGTTCTTCAGCGGCAACCGCCAGATCAATCGACTGCAACAGCGCATCGGCAGCCGAACGGGTACCGGACTGCGGCGACGGCGTCCAGTGGCCGAAAGAGAGAAATCCAATACTTTTCATGGGGTTTTCCTGTGGGGTGAAACAAATGACGATTGATTAGCAGTATATACCCAAAATAATTCGAGGTGCAGGAAGGCGGCAAGTCCGCAAGTCCCCAGGAGCATAGATGACTATGTGACTGGGGTGAGCGGGTGCAGCCAACGCATCTGCGGCTCGAAGTATGGCGGGTGGATTGTAATGAAAAATGAAATCCCGTATAAAAGAGCCCTCCGAGGGGTGTCCTGTAACGGGCTGAGATGGTGAAAACCGAACCCTTTGAACCTGATCTGGGTCATGCCAGCGAAGGGACGGGTTGGCAGTGACTTCTGCCCTGTTCACACCTCCGCGTGCCCGGATCTCCACTTAAGTGAGGGGATTCAGTGTCTAAAACCATTCAGTCAGTTGATTTCAGCCAGGGTCTGTACGGCCGTTTACGCCAGCAGGCGGGGAACGACTGGCAGGACTATGTTGCGCACCCGTTTATTCAACAACTCTCACGCGGCACATTGCCCGAAAACGCCTTTCGTCGTTATCTGACGCAGGACTATCTGTTCCTGATCCACTTTGCCCGCGCTTATGCGCTGTTGGTAAGCAAGCTGCGCACGCTGCCGGAAATGCGTGCCGCGACCGCCTCGCTGAATGCCATCGTGGCAGAGCTGCCGCTGCATGTCGGTTACTGCGAAAACTGGGGGCTGAGCGAAGCGCAGATGATGCAGGAGCCGGAGGCGGCGGAGACCATGAATTACACCCGTTACGTGCTGGATATCGGTCACTCGGGCGATGCGCTGGATCTGCTGGTGGCGCTGCTGCCGTGCGTGGCGGGTTACGCGGAGATTGGCCTGCGCCTGCTCAATGCCCCTGACACGGTGCTGGAAGGCAGCCCTTACGCGTCGTGGATCCGCAACTACGGCGATCCTGATTATCTGAACGGCGTTCGCGCTGCCCTCAGTTTACTGGAAACCGTCGGTCAGCAGCGCGGTGCCGAAAGCCGCTTCAGCGAACTGTCGGCGATCTTCACCACTGCCACGCGCCTGGAGTCGGCGTTCTGGCAGATGGGGCTGAATGCGGTACAAAGCGCATGAACCCTCCCGGCATTGAGGTGCGCGATCTGACGCTGTGCTTCGGCCCGCGCCAGATTTTCGACCGCCTCAGTTTTGATATCCCGGCCGGGCGCTTTGTTGCCCTGCTGGGGACCAGCGGCAGCGGCAAGACCAGCCTGCTGAAGATTATCGCCGGGCTGGCAGCACCAACGTCCGGCAGCGTCTGCGGCAGCGATGGTCTGCCACTGCCTGGGCGCATCGCCTATATGGGGCAGAAAGACCTGCTCTATCCGTGGCTGTCGATCAGCGACAACATCACGCTGGGGGCGCGTCTGCGCGGGGAGAAGGTGGATGCCGCCTGGGCCGATTATCTGCTGGAACGCGTCGGGCTGCACGGGCACGGCAACGATCGCCCTGCGGCGCTCTCCGGCGGTATGCGCCAGCGTGCAGCCATTGCCCGCACGCTGTATGAAAGACGCCCCATTGTCCTGATGGATGAGCCGTTCTCCGCGCTGGATACGCTGACGCGGGCAAAAATACAGACGCTGGCCGCCGAACTGCTGGCCGATCACACCGTGTTGCTGATCACCCATGACCCGATGGAAGCCTGCCGTCTGAGTCATCACCTGCTGGTGCTGTCGGGTTATCCTGCCGGGATCGATGACAGTCATACGATTGGTGGCCAGCCGCCCCGCGCCCCGGACGATGCCGACCTGCTGAAAAGCCAGGCCGACCTGTTGCAGCAGCTGCTGAGGGCCGCAGGATGAACGGAAAAATAGCCACCAGCCTGCGCGGCGTAATCATTTTTCTCGGGCTGCTGCTGCTGTGGTGGCTGGCGACCCTGAGCAATATTCCCGCTTTTCTGCTGCCGTCACCTGCCGCCGTCGCCCGCGCGCTGTGGGATGGCCGCGACTTCCTCGCATATCACAGCCTGATTACCGCCTCGGAAGTGTTAATCGGGCTGGTGCTGGGCGTATTGCTGGGGTCGCTGCTGGCCATCGCGATGATCTTCTCCCCCCGCCTGCAACGCTGGCTGATGCCGCTGGTGCTGACCAGCCAGGCCATTCCGGTGTTTGCCCTCGCGCCGCTGCTGGTGCTGTGGTTTGGCTTTGGCATCAGCGCCAAAGTGGCAATGGCCGTATTGGTGATTTTCTTCCCGGTCACCTCCGCCTTCTTTGACGGGCTGCGGCGGGTGAATCAGGACTATCTGGACCTTGCCCGCACGATGGGCGCTTCACGCTGGGCGCAGCTGCGCCATATCCGCTTGATGGCGGCGCTGCCCGCTTTTGGCTCCGGCCTGCGTATGGCGGCTGCCGTGGCACCGATTGGCGCGATTATCGGCGAATGGGTGGGATCGGCCGAAGGGCTGGGTTACGTGATGCTGAATGCCAATGCGCGTATGCAAACCGATCAGTGTTTTGCCGCGTTGTTTATCCTGGTGCTGATGACCGTCTTACTCTGGGTGGCGGTCGACGCCCTGCTCCATCGCCTGATCAACTGGGCACCCGAATAATGCTTAATCACGTAAAAAATAAGAAGGAATACAGCATGATGAAGAAAACCTGGGCCGCGCTGCTGTTCAGCGGCGCCTGCTCCACCAGCGCCATCGCCAACGAGCCACTGACGCTGGTGCTCGACTGGTATATCAACCCGGACCACGCACCGATTATGGTCGCGGAGCAGATTGGGGCTTTTAAAGCGGAAGGACTGGACGTGAAGATTGTGCCCCCGTCCGATCCCTCCCTGCCGCCGCGCCTCGTGGCAGCGAAGCAGGCGGATCTCGCCATTACCTATCAGCCGCAGCTGCACTTTTTCGCCGATGAAGGCCTGCCGCTGGTGCGCGTGGGCACGCTGATCAATACCCCGCTGAATACGGTGATAACGCTCGATAAAAGCATCACCTCCCCGATAAAGCTGAAAGGCAAGACGGTGGGATATTCCGTCAGCGGCATTGAACAGGCCACGCTGGCCACCATGCTGAAGCAGCAGAACGGCAGCCTGAAAGAGATTAAGCTGGTCAACGTGAACTTCCAGCTGACCAGCGCCCTGCTGGCCGGGCAGGTGGATGCGGTGATTGGCGGTTACCGCAATATTGAAGCGCAGGAGCTGAAGCTGCAGGGCAAAGATCCGGTGGTGTTCAACGTTGAGGATTATGGCGTTCCGGCCTACGACGAGCTGGTGATTGTGGCGAACCGCGACAGCGTCAATGAGCCGAAAGTGAAGAAATTCCTCGCCGCGCTGAAGAAAGGCAATGACTATTTGCAGGCCCACCCGGAAGAGAGCTGGCAGGCGTTCGCCAAAGCGCACCCGGAGCTGAATACCGAGCTGAACCATGTGGCGTGGCAGAAAACCCTGCCGTTGTTCGCCAACGATCCGGCGGCGCTGGATGTGAAGCGTTACGACGCTTATGAGCAGTTTTTGTTGAAGAATAAGCTGATTAAGAAGATCACGCCGGTTGCGCAGTATGCGGTAGAACTGCACTAGCAGCAGCCCTTCGTCGTACAACACGGGTCGATCGGAAAAGATGATCGCCCCCTACGCGCACGTGGATCAGTCGTGCGCACCATCAGCACGGTTCGACCGAAAAAAAAGGTCGAACCCTACACAGACAGCGATCCGTAGTGGCTGACCTTCTGTTTCGGTCAGCCAGCACAGCCGATCATCTTTTTCGATCGGCCAGTTGCACCAAACCTCACCGAACTCCCCCAAATCACCCCTCGCCAGAGATAATGATAACCATTATCATGAAATCCGCTATCACCCACCCGGAGTCAATATGAACGCAACGTCCCCTGAACGCATCACCACTGACTGCTGCATCGTAGGTGGCGGCCCGGCCGGACTGATGCTGGGTTATCTGCTGGCCCGTGCAGGCGTGCAGGTGACCGTGATTGAAAAGCACGGCGATTTTCTGCGCGACTTCCGGGGTGACACCATTCATCCTTCCACGCTGCAAATCATGCATCATCTTGGTCTGCTGGATGAGTTGCTCAGCCTCCCTCATCAGCGAGCACCGCGTTTACAGGCAGAAGTGGGGGGTGAAGAGGTCACGCTGGCCGATTTTTCCCGCCTGCCGGTGAAATGCCGCTTTATAGCGTTTATGCCACAGTGGGACTTCCTCAATTTCCTGGCGGCGAAAGCCTCTGCCCTGCCCGCCTTTACCCTGCGCCAGTCCACCGCGTTCAGCGAATTACTGTATGACAACGGCAGCGTGTGCGGCGTGCGTGCCACCCGCGGTAACGACACCTTAGAAATCCATGCCCAGCTGGTGATCGGCTGCGACGGACGCCACTCGCAGGTGCGGCAGCAGGCCGGGCTGACCGGGCGCTCATTTGGTACCCCACGCGATGTGCTGTGGTTCCCGCTGGATAAACGCGATGACGATCCCGAATGGAATATGGGCCACAAAGGGCCGAAGCAGAACTTTATCATGCTCGATCGCGGCACTTTCTGGCAGTGCGGCTACTCCATTACCAAAGGTGAGTTCGGGCCGATAAAGGCGGCAGGACTCGAGGCGTTTAAACAGCAGGTTGCCGCCGTGGCACCCTTTCCGGCCGCAAGGCTGGCAGAGATGACAGACTGGCAGCAGGTCCGGCTGCTTGATATCCGCATCGACAGGCTGGATGCGTGGATGAAGCCCGGCGTGCTGTGCATCGGGGATGCCGCCCACGCGATGTCACCTATTGGCGGCGTCGGTGTGAACCTCGCCATTCAGGATGCGGTTGCCAGCGCCAATATCCTGACGCCCGCGTTACTGCGCGGGAACGTCAGCCTGCGTCTGCTGCAAAAAGTGCAGAAACGCCGCCATTTCCCGACCTGCGCCACGCAATTTATCCAGATCAAAATGAGCGGAAAAAAGCGCAAAGAGGGCGAATCCAGCCCGCTGCCGCGCATCATTAAACGCTTCCCCTTCCTGCCTTACGTCTTCGGTTGGATCATCGGGCTGGGATTCCGTCGTGAGAAACCACGCCGCTTTAAAACCCCATCCTGACAAATCCCGTCACGATTTTCTGGTTCGCGGTCTACATACCGTTTAACCTGCGTTTACTATACGGCTAACAATAATGATAACAATTATCATTTCTTAACTGACCGGGATATTTGTACCATGACAACGCTGAAAACCTTACCCGCTCTGCTGTTGGCGACATTGCCTTCACTGGCATTCGCCACCACTTACCCGCTGACCGTGACCGATATGGACGGGCAAAAAGTGGTGATCAACCATGAACCACAGCGGGTGATCCTCCAGGACGGACGTGAAATCCTCAGTCTGGCCTTGCTTGACCGCGACAACCCTTTTCAGCGCGTCGTCTCCTGGAACAACCTGATGAAAAAGCAGGATACCGGTAGCTGGGACCTGCTGAAAAAACGCTGGCCTGAAGCGGAAAAAATTCTCGATATGGGCTTTTCTGACCAGGGTGAGGTTAACCTTGAAACGGTGATCGCCAAAAAACCGGATCTGATGATTGCCCAGCTGCGCGCCAAACCCGCGCTGAAGCAGACCGGCGTCCTGACTCAGCTGAGCGCCCTGAATATTCCGGTGCTGTTTGTTGATGATGAGCTACACCCGGTACAGAACACCGCAGCCAGCGTCACCCTGCTGGGCAAAGTGTTGAATAAAGAAGACAACGCCCACGCCTATACCGATTTTTATACCCAAAAGCTGAATGCCATTCAGGCCACGGTCAAAAACGTCTCCCCCAAACCGACCGTGTTTGTTGAGCCGATTGCCGGGATCGGCGGCGGCGGTGAGTGCTGCTTTACCCACGGCCATAACGGCTGGGGCGCGCTGGTTGAAGCCACCGGCGCTAAAAATATCGGTTCCGATCTGCTGCCCGGCACCAGCGGCACCATCGAGGTGGAAAAAGTCATCAGCCTGAACCCGGATTACTACGTAATGAGTGGTTCAAAACGCGGCGGTAAAAGCAGCCCGGTTATTCCGCTGGGTTACAACACCGACGTGAGCGAGATTAAAGCCAGCTTCGATCATCTGCGTGATCGTACCGGGGTGAAGGATATCCCGGCGGTGAAAGCAGGCAAAGTCGCGGCGGTGTATCACCACTTCTATAACCATCCGTACAACATCATCGGCATTGAGATGCTGGCGAAGGACTTCTACCCGCAGCAGTTCAGCCATGTTGATCCGACCGCTGACTATCACCACATTATCCGCACCTTTACTAAGCTGCCGGATGAGCCGATCAATATCGAATATCACCCGCAGTAAACTGCCTGCTCTGAACACCCAATCGCGCTGAATTTTGGCGCGATTTTTTTTGTTTTTATTTCAATAAAAACAATTATTTACGTGGTCAACGCCCGAGATGGCATCGGTAAAATTGCGGCAAAGTCCGGGCTGTCCCGTGAGCAGCTTTACCGCACGCTTTCCGAAAAAGGGAACCCGACCATCAAAACACTCACAGCGATCACCCGTGCGGCAGACGTGCGTCTGTTTGCCAACGCGGCGGGTCACGCAGGTTAAATCTGAAACCAGGGTGCTCAGCTGCTTATTTCAGGCTAGCGTTACATCGACCTGTTGAATTCATCCATCCCCTTACATCGCATCTTCCAGAAACGCTATAAATGCCCTCACCTTCGCATTCAGTGCCGAACGTTCGTTGACGCAGGCATAAATATTCATCGGTGAAGACGCTATGGTGTTCTCATCACCGTGGTCTGAGCTGAACAAAGGTGTGAGTCGTCCTGTCTCTATCAACGGCTGGGCAATAAAGCTTGCCAGACGGGCAATGCCGCCGCCGTTTTCTGCTATTTTCGCAATGATATCAATATCATCACTGATAAATTCGGGATTAAGCTTCGCGTTAACCGATTGTCCATCGACGATAAACGCCCAGGGGAGAAAACGCCCATCGGTGGGATAGCGGAACACCAGGCAGGCGTGCTGGCTTAGTTCTTCAGGCGTTCGGGGCGTGCCCGCACGCTCAAGATAAGTGGGGGATGCGCAGACTATAAAAGGTAGCGAGGCGATTTTTTTGGCAATTAGCTGATCGTTCAGCTGTGCCTCAATGCGAATACTGACGTCGACGCCTTCCAGTCGATGGTCGACGTTGCGATCGGTACTGATCAGTTCGATATCAATATCGGGGAACGATGCTTTGAACGCGGGCATCAGTGGCGCGATAACGTAGCGGCCAAAGGCGGCCGTGGTCGCGATGCAAAGTGGCCCCTGCGGCCGGGTTTCAATCGCAGCAGCCTGCGAGGCAAGGTCGATATCCTGTGGAATATGACGGACTTTCTCGAAATAACGTTTACCGCTTTCGGTTAAGGTCATGCTCCGCGTGGTGCGCGAGAGCAGACGCACGCCCAGATGCGCCTCCAGCCGGGAAAGGCTCTGGCTCACCGCTGCGGGACTCATCCCTTTAGCGCGTGCCGCCGCGGCGATGCTGCCGTTCTCCACCACGCGGATAAAATTCCCAATCAACCCCAACAGATCCATATTGTCCCCAATGCTCGATTCGTCACTTTTATTTAATAATGATTAAAGCATAACCGCTCTACCGCAGTCCTGATTCGCTTGTTAGGTTAGTGCCCGTTTCGCCACCTGCTAATAAAAGGATAACCTGATGACTGATACTATCGTAAAGACTACCGCACGTAATCGCCTGCCAAAGCGAGCGTCTCCCTACATCTTCGCGCTTTATATGGCGACCATTATGGCGTTTCTGATGAGCCTGGTTATCACTCTGGCGGAATTTGGCATGGGGCCAGATTACATGACAAATGTGATGAATGCCTACAAGGTTACCCTGCCTGCGGCCTTTGTTTGCATACTGGTTGTACGTCCGATTGTTATCCGCCTGGTTGGATTAACGGTTCACGGTCACTGAGTCTTTTATTATCCCCATTTCGTCTTTCCAACAACGGCCAGAGTAAGGAGTGCTCTGGCAATAAGGGATTTCTGTGATAAAAAAGCGTACCGGGCCGCGATGCCTAAAACCTGATGGAGCAGAAAATGAGAACGCAAAAGCGATGCATAGGTTATGTGGCGGTGGCGGTCGACGACTACGACCGTGCGATTGAGTATTACACGGATAAACTGGGCTTTACCCTCGTTGAAGATACGCCACAGCCAGGAAAGCGCTGGGTGGTGGTGACACCGAACCCTGAAAGCGACTGCAATATTCTGCTGGCCCGCGCCTCCAATGAACGTCAGGAAGGCTTTATCGGTAACCAGTGTGGCGGCAGGGTTTTCCTGTTCCTGCAAACCGATGATTTCTGGCGCGACTATAACGCTATGAAGGCAAAAGGCGTGCATTTCTGCCAGGAACCGCGTGAAGAAGAGTATGGGACGGTGGTGGTGTTTGAAGATCTCTACGGCAACCGCTGGGATCTCTACCAGAATACGCAAGACTAAATAAAATGGCTTAAACGGATTTAGAAATGACGAAAATATTGATGATGCTGGTACTTACGACAGCAGTTGCAGGCTGTGCTCCGTTGATACCGAAAGACTGTAAGAAGAATAGCGCCCTTGAATCTTGTACCTACAATCGTTCCGGTAAGGTATCAGATAAAGACATATTTGGTGAGCAGGCCTCATCGATCAAAAAAGCCCTGGATACAGCCTTAACCGAGCCACATGCCTGGGAGGGTAAACGATGCAATGCGCACCTCGATTTCAATATCGATGGTACTTTACAGAATTTCATCATTAAGGGGGGTGATGAAGGTTATTGTCATGCTTTAGCAGAAGCGGCCAAACGTGCTAAATTCCCGCCATTTAAAGATCAGCATGTCTACGACATCATGGGTTCATCACGCTGGGATATGCACGGGCAGCCCTGAGCGGTGAGTGCGGGGGGTTTGTGCTTATACAGTGTGCGCTGTATGACAGAGTTCGTGTTTTGCACTTAGTTGTCTGATCGACTTACAAAGGCTGCTTTGTGCCAAAAGCAGACCTTGGTAACGCCGAAACATTGAGATTTCGGCATTTGTGATTAATAATTTCAACTAGTTGCGCTTGCTAAGTATTAATGTGACATTAGTTCGTTAACTGTGAAATCAGGGTTTTCCTCAAAGTCATCATCAGTAATACTATTACCATCAATGGCATATTTATTTCCGTCTATCTCAATATGAAGTGGCTGAAAGGTATTTACATCACCAATAGGATGTCCATTGTCATCCCTCTGAATTTGTAATGGCGGTTTGTTTTTAGGGTTATATTCATATATATAACTGGATAGATCATATATTTTTCCCGCCCCTGAGGGTAAAACACCAATATGGTTTATAAAGTGCTGTTCAAGTGTAACTATTTTTGAGTTTTTAACGATTTTATTAATGGCTGAAAGTGTAAGGCGCTTAACAGAAGCCTCCTCCTCACCATTAAATTTGACAATTAACTTATCATGTTTTTTTACCTTATATTCACCTACTATCGAAGGCATATCGAAATATGAATGAAGATCGAGTTTTGGCTGGGTTATCGAATTCAACTCATCAAGAAATTGCATATAAAACCGAAGAAGTGTATGTCTACCAGTTGCTCTTGACAATGATAGTTTGTCAGGGTCTGATGGTAGATTATAAGTATTAAAATTATTCCTTATCCGCCCATTAGGACCGATAATTCCCAGCCCAAGAACAACAACAAAATCTGGTCTTAAGTTAATATTAGACATTTTTTTATCTAAGTCATTAACTTGTTTGGCAATCGCCTCAAGACTTCTATTTGTTGCATAAGAAAATATTGCAGTTACAGGGACTACAGGGTTTAATCCCGTACTCATCCCTGGTGTGAGTGAGTTAGTAAAACCTTGCGTAGAAATTATTTTTTTTAAACTAGCAATGTTATTGTACGCATCCTTTAATTCCGCACTATCAAGGTGTGATTTCATGCTAATAGCGCCAAATACGCTTTCTCTTGGATATAAAGAGTGAGAGTCGGATTTTAAAAAAAGAGGGCAATGATCTTTGTCGAAGATGACAATATCCAATTCACCGCTAATTTCATTTTCAGGTGAAATAACCTCACCCCGACCTATGCCATATTTATTTGGCAGATATTCTTTAAGAAAGTCTACGAAAGCATTTTCTCTATTATCTCCTTTCCCACCATTATGTTTTATTTGCATGGTTTTTTGGAATTTTGCCGATAACTCCACACTTATAGCTTCAAATATTTTACGTATATCCACGCTGACCTCTAATGATAATTATCAAGAATTAAGTAATGCTTATTTTAACATAGCCTATCACTAGCTTTAATTTTTTCGAGCATATGTAAATTTGATTTTTTACATTAAAAATAAATATCTTATAACTACCACGCTCAATATAAAACAATGAATAAGGTCGTTTAAAACATATCACCGCACACGAAAAAATAAATATTAGCTATTGTATAGTAGTATATCTCATAATCAGAAAATTGGTTCCAACATTATTTTCTATGTGAGAAGTAATTGTCTACTCCCCGCTCTAAGCTGCCGTTAAGACACCTCATATCACCAGATGAACGGCTCAGGAATACATCAACAGTTCAACTTAAAGATTTTGCTGTGATGGGCAGTCCGCCCACGCTTAACAATCAGCTGGATCTTAAACTCTCGATTGCATTGTTGCTAAGCATGAGCACGGATTTAACACTGACGCTGATTCTATCGATAATGGCCTGCCGGGGTCCAAGACGCCACTCTTCGCTGTTATAAAAAGATTCCTGAGAGAATTTCACCTGAGAGAGGTTGTCATAAGCTCTGATCAAATAGTAAGCATCGTCGTCATGGGCTGATATACCAAAAGAAATAATATCCATGCCTGCTAAACGGTGAAGTGGAGCACTTTCCTCCGTCATTATCCTGTGGAAGTCTTTCCCGGTACCTGGTTTTAGGGTGTACATCAAAAATTCGACTGTTTTCATCTTCTATATCCTGTTCATTTTTATCATCATAGCGAATTATTACACCGTGGAAGCATGAGGCTTACCAGAACTGGCTTAGCGCCCTGATTGATATTAGTTCTTTCCTCACCATGCTGGGCCTGAGCGGCTTCTGAGTGCCAGAATCGAACGTTAAGGATATCATGATTCAGTTAACATCGAAGATGCGGCTGACTTGCTTTCAAGTATGTTAATGATTAAATCGCGTGGAAAAATTGTCTCATCAGTGTGTATCATTTCTTCTATTGTCCACCAATGATGATCGCGAATGACTTCCTTTTCATTGCTACTCCATCCTGAGCGGTCGAAATCTACTGTATTTGCATTAATCATAAAGAAACACTCTTCAGCAAGTACCGTCTCCCCACTTGGTAGCATCATTGTGAAGGTCCGGGACGCTATTTGTGGTCCTGTTAATGTTCTCGTCAAACCCGTTTCTTCAAATAATTCGCGTATAGCGGCCTGCTCGAACGATTCATTTTTTTCAAGCCCTCCGCCCGGATTTGCCCAGTATGTTTTTCCTCTCAGAGCACCATCTTTATGACAGAACCTAAAGAGCAGGACGTGATTTTCAGGCGAAAAAATGATCAATCGAGATAATGGTCGAATCCGCACGTATCCACCTTAAAAAAGCTAAAATACTAATTCTCGATATTTATCTAAATATAAATTGGAGCCTGAATCGGCCTATAGGTCTGCTTTTTCTTACAGCTTTAATCACACTCAACGTCCGCTTTTCGCTCGGAGCGGACATAGCAGCTCTTCCCTAAACTTATCAAATAGATTTCAATTAACATTTATTTATCAGGCCTGTTCCATGGCATTTTTAACAATAAATTCGCAATCCCACATAAACCGCTTACTCCTGCAAAGAGTAATCCTGCACCTACAAAGCCTGAAAGCAAAAAAAACCGGCTATCTGTGGTGTATCCCATTACAACGCCGATAAGAATCAGTGTGCCCGCAACAATCTGAACCTGCCTCATGATAGGCAACGGCCGTTTTTTGTCTTTAATAGTCGGGAGGTTGGCGCTCTTCCATGCGTTTATGCCCCCAGCCATCAGTAAAGTCGGCACAGGGCTTGCTGCTTTCAATAGCGCATTGGCATTCTGAGCCGTGCGGCCCCCTGACAAACAATGAAAAATAACGGGTTGTCTATCTGTACCCTCCACCGTTTTACCTGCCGTAATATCGCTAAGAGGGAGTGAGCGTGCGTTCGGTATATGCTCACGCTGGTATTCAGTGAGGTCTCGAATATCAATGAGCACAGCCCCTTGATCAATAAGTCTTTTGGCTTCTTGCGGTGATACTGATTCTGGCGTCATTTGAAATCCTCCGGACAGTAAATGTCTTTTAACGTGGAAATAACTTTTTTCACCGAGTCGTTTTTGATGAAATAGTTCACTTTTTGCGCCACCCTTTCAGACTCAATCAAACCGTCTTCTTTCATTTTTGACAGGTGCTGAGAGGTTGCTGAAGGCGTTAAGCCGGTCAATTGCCCCAAATCACCTGACGATGTGCCGGGTTTATCAATGAGAATACAGAGGATCAACAGTCGATTGCTGTTGCTCATCGACTTAAGCAGCGTTGTTGCCAACGAGGCACTTTCCTGTAACTGGAACAGATGAGTCTCTTTCATTTTGTTATTTAGCATTTCCTAAATTTAGAAAACTCTAAATTAAATGATACTCACACGCAATCAAAAAAACTCTAAGGGCGGCAGAATGTCTGCTTTTCGCTCATAGCAGACCTTACCGCTTTTCAGCTTCCCGCTCAGTGCCAGGAGCAGACCTTAGCGCGTTGAACAAGTATGGATATTATGCAAAACCCAGGTAACCAACAGGCTACCCGGGAAACGAAGCTAAAGCGGCGCAACGTTTTCCACGACATGCTGGAAAACGTAGGGATCGGAAAGTAGTTCAAATTCTTCGTCATCTGGGTAAGTCACTGCGACTTGATAGCTTTCTCCGGCAAATGTCTTAACCGATTGCAGATCTTGCCAGTAAGTAGCCAGAAAAAAATGCTCCCAGCCACCCTGGGTCTCTCTGCGCACAAAAGCGCCTCTGTTCCCAGATATGCTCTTTGAATGTTCTACACCTGTTTTCTCAAGGTGTTTCGCAAAAGCTTCAGCATGTTTTAGTGGAACACAACCGTGCCAGGTCCTTACAATCATTCGTGTTTCCCCTTTTAGTGGTAAGAATATAACCATAGCATCGGAAGTCACTTTATGGCGTATTTTCCAAATAACATGTCTTGTAACTCAAACACTTATTATTGGTATCAGCCAGCTTCACTTACAACTCCTCCCCCCACTTCCTGAATTTTCCCCCAGCCCTTCCGCCCCATGATAAGGTTGAAATCACGCAAACTGTCACAGGATAAACAGGCAAAAAATGGGCGAAAACGCGATACATGAGTGGCACAGCAACGCTTACCTGATTCAGCACCGACCGTGAAAAGTTAGACACCGTGGCAATACACCAGTATCTGACCCGATCAACATGGGCTGCCGGAATCGATAAGGAAACCGTGATGGCCGCGATCCATCACAGCCTTAACTTTGGCCTTTATCATCACGGGGCACAGGTCGGGTTTGCCCGGCTTATCACGGATTACGCCACCTTTGCCTACCTCTGTGACGTCTACGTGCTGGAAGAACATCAGGGGCAGGGACTGGCAAAATGGCTGATGCAATGCATCCACAATCACCCGGTTTTTGTCCGGCTCCGCAGGATCATGCTGTTCACCACCACTGCGCCCTGGCTGTATGAAAAGTTCGGCTATGAGCCTGTCAATAAACCGAATTATGCATGGGCGATAACCCGGCCTGATATCTATCGTGCTTAACACGTGTTTTCTGCAAAAAAGCGAGTGCATAATCCACTGTATGAACAACGTCCGTAGATGAACGTGATAACCCCTTTAAACCTCGTGACAGAAGAGCAAAAAAGTGCACATTAAAAGGCTTATGGACAACCCTGATTATCTTGCTCAAACCACAGACTTACTGTTTAAGGAGTGGTCCTGCCTGCCTTTATGGTCAGATGCTCAACAAATTCGGGCACGGCTCATTGAGCGTAATTCCGCTGATAACTGGCAGATTACCCTGGTGGTGATTGATGCAGAAAATAATGTTGTCGCGGCAGGTAGCCTGATTTGCTATGAGCTAAATGATAATCCTCAGCGGATGCACTGGCTGGGAGAAGTGATTACCCGGCCTTCACATCGTGGCAAAGGAATAGGAACCACACTGGTTAAACGTTTGATTAAATATGCATATGAGAAAAATATTGCTGAACTGTGGCTTTACACTCCGGACATGCAGCCTTTATATCGCAAACTCGGATGGGTAGATGAAGAGACCCGGATCGTGGCCGAAGAATCTGTTACGGTGATGGTTTTAAATATTAATAATCAATAAATTAACTAAATTTCGCTTGCGTTTGAATTGCCACTGTACGGCAGTCGTCCGTAAAGCCGGATCCCCTGATTCATGAACCTTTATTCATTAATGAGGAGCAGGAAAAATGAAAATCGACTGGCACAGTGCATTACTTTCACGAACGACTGTCGTGGATAAAAATTACAGAAACACGCAAAATGTTCGTCGTTTCATGGCAGAACAGTGCGGGGAGAAATTTCGATTCGACCGTGACTTTATGGCCTGGATACGCAATGAGGTGCCAAAAACCCTGGGCGATGTGGTCGATGAGTGGCAACGCAGGCATTCATCGGCGAAGTGAATGCCGATCGGTTGCCTTCAAACGCGACGTTGCCCAACAACCGTCTGCTACACGGCGTCGACCAGCTCGAACTCTTCCGCAACCAGCTCCATATCCTCCTGGTATGAACCTTCTCTTGAGAAGAAACCTTTATGCTCTTCCCGCCAGTATGTCAGGCTGAGATCCCCTTCACCCTCCTTCCTGGCAAGATCTTCACCGACATCGCAGAAGCGAACGATACGCAGCGAAATTGTCCTGATAACGCATACCGGTTCGCCTTGGCCGTTAAGGATGATGCTGTAACCGCCAATGGTGGGTGATTCCTCTTCATTTTTAAACGACGATAGCGATCCACACGACGCCGTCTTTTTCCCTATGATCACCAACCCGGCAAGCTCATCGGCCATTTCTGGCGAGTCCCCAAATGCCCATGCGGTCGCGCCAGGATACTTAACTTTTAATTCCTCAATCTTGCTCATCACTTCATCCTTTTAAAACAGGTAAATAATATTGGTGCTCCACATTCATTAGCGCTATTAATATCGCTCTATTTTTTAAGTACATCCAGCACTAAGGAGCCGGAGATGATCGCGTTTCGTTCAATGCATGAAGATGAGTATCTGGCTTATCTTGACTATTTTATTCCTGATTATGCCGCAGAGATTGGCTCGAACTACGGGTTAACTCAACAAGATGCTCTGGCAAGAGCAAAGCAGGAAATCTCTGAGTCGCTTCCTGACGGCGTGAACACGCAGGGGCAAGCGTTAATGTGCCTGATGGCACAATCAGGTGAGCGTGACAAACATGTCGGCTATCTCTGGTACAAGCCAGATACGCTGATGCGCACCGTGTTCATCTACGATTTTCATATATTCAGTGCCTGCCAGGGCCAGGGTCTGGGCAAAGAGACGCTCCGCGCATTTGAACACTATGTGCAGGAGAAAGGTTTTGAACAGATCAGACTGCGCGTTGCGGGGGACAATGCCCGTGCACGGCATATCTACGAGAGCAGCGGTTTTGGCGTGACGGGAATCAATATGAGCAAGACGATCAAAGGTTGCTCGTAGCGGCCGACCCTCTGTTTCGGTCGGCCAGCAACACGGGTCGATCGGAAAAGATGATCGACCCCTACGTGACGCAGGCAGGCATTAACCTACAGCGGTGCCCTCCTCGCCAAAACGAATGCGCCGATGGCTGATATGGTCAATCAGCGCCTCATCGTGGCTGACCACCAGCAGCGCACAGTTCTGCTCTGCGGCGACCTCGACCAGCAGCTCAATGGTCTGTTGCTGGGTCAGCAGATCCAGGCGCGAGGTGGGTTCATCGGCAAACAGAAACACCGGGTCCAGCAGCAGCACGCGCAGCAGGGCAAAACGTTGCAGTTCACCGCCGGAAATCTCACCGGGATAGCGATCCAGCAGCAGCGGGCGCAGCTTCAGGCGTGCCATCAAGGGTGCAATGCGTGCGCCGTCCAGGTGATGACGTTTCACCACATCACTTAATGCCTGGCGCAGCGTAACGCGCGGGGCAAAGGCGGACGGCGGGTCCTGGAAAATCTTCTGGTATTTCACTGCGGCTAACTGGCGGTCGCGCACCACGTCCCCGCTGTCGGCGGCCAGCAGCCCGAGCAGGATATCGCCGAAGCTGCTTTTACCGCAGCCGCTGGGACCGGTAATGCCAATCACCTCCCCGGCATGCACCCGCAGCGACTGGCCGCTGAACAGCTGACGGCCACCGCGCGTGATGCTCAGGTTGTGGGCTTCCAGTACCACATCGCGCCCATGCCCGGCAGGCGTTCGGGCGGCCCAGCGTGCAGGATCGGCGGCCAGCAGCGCCCGGGTATAAGGATGCTGCGGCTGCGTCAGTACCTGCTCTGCACTGCCGCGCTCGATGATTTCACCGCGCAGCATCACCGCCACTTCACCGCCGATCTGGCGCGCCAGCTCAATGTCGTGAGTAATAGTGAGCAAACCACCGCCTGCGCGCACTTCCTGCAACAGCAAGGCGATCACTTCATCGCGCCGCGCCACATCCAGCCCTTTGGTCGGTTCATCGGCAACAATAATGTTCGCCCCGCCCGCCCGCGCTGCGGCAAACGCCACGCGCTGAGCCATCCCGCCGGACAATTCCTGGGGCAGGCGGTCGGCGGCAGCGGCCACGCCCAGCGCATCCAGATCGCGCAGGGCAGCCTCACGGGCCGGTTGCGCTTTCATGCCGCGCAGAAAACGGTAGCTCTCGGCGACCTGCTCACCTGCTCGCATGGTCGGGTCGAGCGCCAGCCACGGCTCCTGCGGCAGAATACCCAGCCGATGCCCCCAGAAGGCCCGCGCCGGATGGGATGCCAGCGGCAGCGCCTGGCCATCAACGTGCAGCGTGCCGCTGGCAGTCAGTCCGGCAGGCAATGTGCCGATCACCGCCTGTGCCAGCAGGCTTTTACCCGATCCCGTTTCCCCTAACAGGGTAAACGGCTGTCCGGCACGCAGCGTAAACGACAGCGGCTGCACCGGTAAATCGCCGCCGCTGACGGCCGCCTGTTCAATATCCATCAGGATCATACTTTCTCCCTGCCTGCCAGCAGCAGCAGGCTTAACACCAGTAAAAACACCACCACTACAGGCTGCAACAGCGCATACGGCGCTTCTTCATAATACGGCAGCAGTTCGGTCATCATCAGCCCCAGCTCCGGAGTCGGCGGGCGCACGCCCACGCTAACAAAGCCCAGTGCGGCAATCGCCATAATCGCGCTGGCTGCGCCAAACGCCGCCACGGTCAGCACCACGGGCGCCATCTCCGGCCATAAATGACGGCGGAAAATCAGCCACGGACTCAGGCCCAGCAGGCGCGATGCCTGCACGGCGGGTGAACTCAGCAGCGGGCGCGCAATGGCACGACTGATGCGGAAATACTCCACCCACAGCAGCAGGGAGATGCCGACATACAGCATCATGGCCGAGTCCGGCACCAGCGCGGTGAGCAATAGCACCAGCAGCAGGCCGGGCAGCGCGAGAAACGCATCGGCCAGCAGCGAGACGCCACGATCGACCAGGCCACCCCGCCAGGCTGCCAGCACACCCAGCAGAATGCCGGGGATCATCGCACTCAGCACGCTGACAAAGGCCAGCCCCAGCGACAGGCGGATCGCCGCCGTCAGACGGGCAAACAGCGAGCGCCCCAGATGGTCGTAACCGAAGGGCGCGCTGAGGTCAGGCCATTGCAGTGCCAGCATCAGCTTCTGCCGCACCGGATCCTGCGGCCACAGCAGCGGCAGCACAAATGCAAACACCACCAGCAGCAGTAACAGCGCAGCCCCGGTCCGTTGCGCCAGCGAACTGCGGCGCACTATCGTCATCATCATGCGGTTTTCCTTCGCGGATCGAGCCAGTAACACAGCCCGTCACTGAGCGCGTTGAGCAGCACAAACATCAGCCCCATCA
The DNA here is from genome assembly GCF_045107195.1 of Erwinia sp. AnSW2-5. Taxonomy (NCBI): domain Bacteria; kingdom Pseudomonadati; phylum Pseudomonadota; class Gammaproteobacteria; order Enterobacterales; family Erwiniaceae; genus Erwinia; species Erwinia sp. AnSW2-5. Next base: position 64,263 of record NZ_JBJGXA010000012.1, on the reverse strand, counting down.
TCAGCGCCGTGCCCTGAATCATCGGCACATCGCGAGCGAATATCGCATGCACCAGTGCATGACCAATGCCCGGCCAGGCAAACAGCGTCTCCACCACGATCACACCTTCAATCAGGTAGATAAACTGTACGCTGAGGTACGTCACCAGCGGCACGCTGACGTTGCGCAGGCCGTGCCGCCAGAACAGCGTGCCCTCTTTCAGCCCTTTGGTGCGGCCAAACTGATACCAGGCCGAGTCGGTCACCTGACGCATGGCGTTGCGTGCCACCCGGCTTGATACCGCCGCCAGCCCGAGGGCCAGCGTCAGCGCGGGCAACAGCACATGCTGCACATCGCCATAACCGGCGGCGGGCAGCAGGCGCAGATTGAGCGCAAAGATCACCACCAGAATCAGCCCCAGCACAAAGTGCGGCAGCGCGCGCAGCGAAGTGGAGACCGCCAGCAGCGCCCGATCCAGCTTCCCGCCGGGGGACAGACCGGCCAGAATGCCCAGCGGCGGGCCGAGCAGCAGTGACAGCAACAGCGCCACCGCCGCCAGCAGCAGCGTCTGCCCCAGCTGATGACCAATCTCTTCCATCACCGGCGCACCGGACACCAGCGAGTTGCCGGGATTAAAGTGCAGCAGCTGCACAAACCAGTCGGCCAGCGCCTGCCAGGCCGGGCGATCCAGCCCCAGCTCCTGCTGAACCGCGCTGGCTGCCGCCGCATCAACCCGATCGTAGCCATAACGCCCGGCCGCGATGCGGTAAGCAATATCGCCCGGCAGTGAACGCATCAGCACAAAGGTCAGGCCGCCGACCAGCAGCGCCACCAGCCCGGCCTGCAACAGACGGTAGCCCAGCATGCGTATCATTCAGCCCACCTCATTTTTTCCAGTCCGAAGGTGCGCTCAAACGGGTCAAGCGAGGCACCGCTCAGGCGTTTAGAAACAGCGGCGGTCTGCTGATACCAGGCCACCGGAATGGTCGGCAGATCGGTTTGCAGAATGCGCGTTAACCGCTGGCGTTCCGCCTGGCTTTTCGCCGGGTCGCGGCCCTGTACCAGGTCGGCCAGGGTCTGATTGAACGTGGCGTTGGTCCAGTTCATCGCGCCCCACTCGCCGCCCTGTGGCGCATAATCCTGTAACAGCGTGCCCAGTGGGTCCGGCGTCAGCGCGAAGTTACGCGCCACCAGCGCCAGTTCCAGCGTGCCGTCATGATGCTTCGCGGCAATTTCCCCGGAGTTGGTGGCGTTGATGGCGACCTGCACGCCCGCTTCACGCAGCTGCTGCTGGATGGCCGCGGCAATCAGTGGCAGCTCCGGGCGGTCAGGATAGGTGGTCAGCGTCAGGGAGAACGGCTTGCCGTCACGTTGCAGAATACCGTCTGCGCCCGGTTTCCAGCCAAGCTCGGCCAACAGCGCCTGGGCCTGCTGCGGCTGATTTGTCAGAGGCGTCAGGCTGGCGTTGTGCCACTGCGCCACGGAAGGCGGAAACAGCTGATCGGCCGCCGCCGGATAACGCAGGATGGCACGCGCAATACCCTGACGATCGAGCGCCATGCTGAGTGCCTGACGCACGCGCACATCATTCAGCAGCGGATGCCCGGCATTCACCTTCAGCAGTACGCTACGCGGGATGGAGACGGACAGCAGCTGCACGTTACGGTTATTTTTCAGGCGGCTGCGGCTGGCAGGATCGAGGTTCAACACCATATCGGCATTGCCACTTTCGGCCAGCAGGGCACGGGTTTCCGCGCGACCGACCGCCATGTAGCTGGCCTGCTCAATGGCCGGGGCTTTGCCCCAGTAGTCGTGGAAACGGGTGACGGTCAGCTTCTGCGGCGCCTGTAATGAGGCCATCCGGTACGGACCGCTACCGATAATTTGCACCACTTTATGCGCGGCATCGTAGGAGGCGGGTGCAAGGATCTGAGCGCGGTTTTCCGCCAGCATACTGAGCAGCGGCGTAAACGGCTGGCTGAGTGCAATCACCACCTGCCCGGCTTCAGCACGGATGGCGGTGACCGGGGCTTTATCCAGCAGGCCGGGTTTGCTGCGTGAAACTTCCAGCGCATTCACTACGCTCTCTGCGGTCAGCGCACTGCCGTCATGGAATTTCACACCGGGGCGCAGGGTAAAGCGCCACAGCAGGCCATCGTCGGATACGGTCCAGCTTGTCGCCAGGCCAGGCAGCGGCTGCCCGGCGGTATCCGCATTGACCAGGGTTTCGACAATCGACATTTTTAAGAAGATATCGCCAGACAGCGTTGGGTCGGTGCCTTTGATTTCGAAGGGGGCGACCAGCGCGGCGACCCGCTCAGGGGCGGCACTGGCCGGGGCGGCAACGGCGGCCAGCATCAGAGCCAGCAGCGGCGAGCGTATAAATGTGTGCATCAGGCTATCAATCCTTTATCCAGAGAAAGGGAACAACGCAGGCTGACGCCCGCGCTGCGGATGATAACTGTTACTTTATAACATTACAATTGGCAATCTGTGGTTACAATTCCCCTCATTAGTCATTTTTGTGGCTAACAATATGGCTTCAGGTCTGAGGCCAGTTTGAGCACGCCGGATCGGCAACACCCGCCTCTCTGCGGGCCTCGGCAGGCGACGTCCGGCTTACCTCGAACTGGCCCCATCCCCGCAGAACCGTTGCTCGCTGTGAATGTTAAAACCCCGACGCCATTGCGATCTTGCGTAGGGGGCGATCATCTTTTCCGATCGCCCCGTAAAACAGGGACTGCACCCTGCTCAACATCACGGGCGGACCGAAACAGAAGGTCCGCCCCTACGCGTCCTGAGTTGTTTTCGGGTTGGGTCTTGACCTGGATTTTGACGTTGAGGCGGCATTCAGCAGCGCTGAGGAAGCACAGTGAACCAGGACGAACCGCCAGGACGGCGGTGAGAGGGAGAGCCGGCACAGGGATGTGCCGTCACGACCAGTCCGTCGGTGAACGACGCTTGCGAAGGTATCCACGCAGTGGACGCAGCGCCAGCCGCAAGCCCGGGTCCCCAGGGTGGGGGCGACTGCCCACCCTGGGTCGCTCAGCCCGCGCAGCGGGAAAGCGAAACGCCCTTGACGTTGACATTGACCCGGACCTTGACCTGCACCATCGGCAGACCATTACCACGGAGCGACCGGAGAAAATGGTTACCCCCTACGGTTTAAGGTGACCCGGATTCAACGTCTCAGATGCATATCTGCCCTCAGTGTCACTCTCCAGCGGTCTCACCGGGGCCGTCATCACGCCCTGTCCTTCGCCATACTTATGCTGTAAGGCACGCTGCATTTCATGCAGGATTTCGCCATCCAGCTTGTAGTGGCGCAGGTAGATCCACAGGGTGAGAATAAAGAACACCAGCGGCAGGCCAATCATAATGACCTGCATCCCCATGATGGTGCTGGCTGACTGCTGCGCCCCCGGCACATAATCCACCACACCCAGCATCACGCCAATCAGCAACCCGGCAAAGGCAGCACCGGCTTTCACCACCATTGTCTGCACCGAGAAGGCGATACTTTCTATGCGCACGCCGAGCGCATAGTCGCCGTAATCCACGGTATCCGCGACCATAATCACCAGCATCACCCAGAAGAAAGCCCCGCCAATGTTGACCAGAATCCCGGACAGTGAAATCAGCGTGGCGCTCTGTGGCGCATACATACCCACTACCAGCAGCAGCAGACAGCTCATCACCGGCAGCACCGAGGCACTGATCCAGATCGCCCGCCGTGAGAAGCGCGCCACCAGTTTCGGGAAGCAGAGGATGGCGATCAGGTTGGCGATCCCGGCATACATCATGTACCACGGGAACAGCTCTGCCCGGCCCACCACATAGGTGAAGTAGTAGATGGCAAATGCGGTGATCACGTTATGCGCCAGGTTCCAGGCCAGCGCCATCAGCAGCAGTGCAAACAGCGGACGGTTGCGGAAAATCATGCTGAGTACGGCTTTAATCGTGGTTTGTTCCGCCGTATTCGGCACGGCAGAGGAAGAGTATTTCTCTTCGATATTACGCAGCGTGATGATCGCCGAGAGGATAAAGAACACCACCAGGATCAGCGAGAACAGCATAAACCCCTGCCCTTTGTTGCCGTCACCCAGGTAGTTCACCAGCGGCAGGCCAATCACCCCGGTGGTGTAACCCGCCAGGCTGGCAAAGAAGCGAGGCCAGGGGATCAGTGCTTCACGTTCCCGCTTGTCGAGGGTAATGCAGGGCACCAGTGACCAGAACGGCACATCCATCAGGGTGTAGGTAAAGCCCCACAGCAGATAGGTCGCCCAGATCCACGCGATCAGCGCACCGCCTTCAAAGTTATGCGCGCAGAAAACCGACACCAGCACCACCGAATTGCTCAGCGTGCCAATCAAAATCCAGGGTTTAAACTTGCCCCAGCGAGTGCGGGTGCGTTCGACAATCCAGCCCATCACCGGGTCAAAGAAGGCATCAAGAATACGTGCCACCAGGAACAGTGAGGCCACCATGCTGACCGACACCCCCACCACATCGGTGTAGTAGTACATCAGGTACATATAGATAATGCCGATGGCAAAATCCTTACCGAATGCCCCCAACCCGTAGCTGACTTTTGTTTTTAGCGAAACCGTCATCGTGATTAATCCCTGCCAGTGTCATCGTAAATGGCGGCGATGAAAACGCCGCCACGAGCCAAAGCGCTGTCCCCGTTTCAGGGATTATCGGTAAGTGGGTAACCAGCCAGCATGGGCGGCGATCAGTTCGTCGCATAGCTTCACCGTGTCATCAATCGACAGTTCAGCAGAGGTGTGCGGGTCGAGCAGCGCAGCATGGTAGATATGCTCTTTCTTATGGCTGATTGCGGCCTCAATAGTCAGCAGCTGGGTATTAATATTGGTACGGTTAAGCGCCGCCAGCTGTGGCGGCAGGTCGCCTACATAGCAAGGTGTCACGCCCTGCCCGTCCACCAGGCACGGCACTTCCACGCAGGCTTGTGACGGCAGATTGGTGATCAGGCCGTGATTCAGGACGTTGCCGCCAATTTTATACGGCACATCCGTTTCCATCGCTTCAATCATCCACGAGGCGTATTCGTGGCTGCGGGTATGACTGAGATTTTCGTTTTGCGTCAGCTTATCGCGCTGCTGATGCCAGCGGTCGATCTGCTCAATACAACGACGCGGGTATTCATCCAGCGGAATATTAAAACGTTCAATTAATTCAGGATAGTGACGCTTGATCCAGTACGGCATATATTCCGCATTGTGCTCGGAGGACTCAGTGACGTAATAGCCAAAGACGCGCATGATCTCGTGGCGCACCATATCGTCATGCTTATCGGTCAGGGCCAGCGCACGGCGTTTGATCTCCGGGTAAATATCTTCACCATCACGGGTAATATTCAGCAGCCACGCCATATGGTTGATACCGGCAATCTGCCACTTCACGCCATCCATCGGCATATCCACAGACTTCAGCAGCGTCTCAGCACAGACCTGCACGCTGTGGCACAGCCCGACGGTTTTGATCCCCGTGTGTTGCAGCATGGCACCGGTCAGCGACGCCATCGGGTTGGTGTAGTTCAGCAGCCAGGCATCCGGGCAGACCGCTTCCATATCGCGGGCGAAATCCAGCATCACCGGGATGGTGCGCAACGCACGGAAAATGCCGCCAATCCCGAGGGTATCGGCGATGGTCTGGCGCAGACCGTACTTTTTCGCGATCTCAAAGTCCGTGATGGTGCAGGGATCGTAGCCGCCCACCTGGATGGCGTTAATCACATAGCTGGCCCCCTGCAATGCCTGACGGCGCTGCTCCACGCCAACGTATTTCTCAATGCGCGCTTTGCCCTGGCACAGATTGGCATTGAGATTATTCAGCATCAGCCAGGAGTCGTTAAGGCGTTCAGCGTCAATGTCATACAGGGCGATTTCCACCTGCTGCAACGCAGGGGTTGCCAGAATATCCCCCAGTACATTCTTCGCAAATACCGTACTGCCTGCCCCGAGAAACGTAATTTTCATTGTTGTGCCCTTTTGAATCCATGAAGTGAAGTTGCACTCACTCTAGGCAGCAGGAGCACGGCTGCCTATGTCATTTTTTGACATTGATATGGTGAAAAACGACCGCCAAATCGAACTGTGATCTGGCGCGCTAATTATCGCCCCCCACGGACAAAATAACGGTGCAATGTCACAATCCGGGTTTATCTCACGCAATCTTCTGACGATTCACTGCTGTAATGACCTGAATAAACACAGGAAGATAGCATGCAGAAAGATATTCACCCCGATGACATTGCCCAGTTTGGTCTGAACATTTATCAGTACGGGCATGAAGTCTGTGCCAGCCAGCACAGCTATGGCCCGGCAGTGCGCCAGCACTATCTTTTACATTATGTGATACGCGGTGGTGGAACGCTGTTTAGCGGCGATCGCCGCTGGTCCGTACGCCAGGGAGAAGCGTTTCTTATCCATCCGCACGAGATCACCACCTACACCGCCGATAAACAGCGGCCGTGGGAATATATGTGGGTGGAGCTGGATGGGTTGATTGCCTTGCGCAGTCTGGAAAAATGCGGGTTACGCCGCGATATGCCACTGTACCGGCCAAAAGAGACGCTGTCCCCCTGCCCGGCCTATCCGTTTTTGCAACAACTGGTGGCACAGGACCCGGTACATTCGCTGCGTATCGTCGGGTTAACCTGTCTGTTTCTTGACGCGTTAATCGCCAACGCGCACCACGAAGGGGGTGAGGAAACCGGCTGTGGAAATAAACACCTGGACAGTGCCATTCAGTTTATTGAGTGCCACTACCACCGTCACCTCGCGATTGGCGAGGTGGCAGACTACTGCAATATCGATCGTAGCTATCTCAGCCGCCTGTTTCAGCAGCAGTTTGGCTATGGTCCGAAACAGTATCTGTTATTACTGCGAATGGAGGTGGCCACTTCGCTGCTCTCTGACCCAAACCTGCCAATAAAAGTCATTGCCTATTCATTGGGTTACACCAGCCAGATGCAGTTTGCCAAAGTATTCCAGCAACATTTTCACTGTTCCCCCACCCAGTGGCGGCGCGAGAAAGCACGCCCCGTCTGATGGGTGGCTGAGATTCTGCCATACTCTGTGGCACTGCCCGGCTACGGGCCGGATTACCATCACCGTGAGGCGCCCGATGAATACTGAACTCAGCCCATCCCCTGCCTACGGCCAACTGCACAGCGCCCTGCTGGAACAACGTTCCCAGGTGCAGTCAGCAGAGGTGATTCATACCATTAATCGCGCGTTACTGGCCGGAGAACGGGTCAGCGCGGCATTTTACGATCTCAGCCAGCTTAAGCTCCTGCAACAGCGCAAAATTCTGCCGCTGATCACCCCGGAAACGGAGGCGGAAGTGGCTGCCTTTATGGCGACACTCAGCCCGGTGGTGCCCGCCGCGCTGGTGGATGAAGCCCAGTTTTGCGAACTGCAGCAGCGCGTCAGTCATCTGAGTGAGCATTTTCGCTGGCAGCATGCCAGCCTGCTGCTGGTGCAAAATGCGCTGTTTATCCGCACCTGGCACCACTGGCAGCAAACGCTGGAGACCCTGTTCAGCGCAGGCGATAATGCCGCCGTGTTTACCCGGCTTGAGCAGGTGTTGAATGACTCCAGCGGTAAGATCCCGGTGCTGGGCGAGGCCCGCGAACTGTACCGGGCGCTGGAGGGATTGCTGGTGAGTTGCCGCCAGAAAGCGGAAGAGAACAGCGGCGAGCAGGATGCGCTGGCCGGGTATGTTGCCGCAGCCGATATCGCCACGCGGGGGATTATCACCTTCGGCGCCACCGCTGAAGCGGTGTTACGCGGCCGCCCGCTCCCCTCCGAAGCACAGCTAAAAACCCGCATTAAAGAGCATCACGCCAGCGTTACCGAGCGTATGCATCCGTGGTTTTCAACGATGTAAGCTTCGCGCCTGACGCGCTCAGTCTGGCTTAAGGCCTGTTACTGCACGTTCAACGATGAAAAATACTTTCGCTTTTCACAGGCTATTTACTGACGGTAATTTTGCGAGGCGCTATTTGTAAATCAGCGCCTCAGGCGCTACTCTGGCGGCGGTTTCCACTGAGAATGATGGATATAGACTCACTATGTCAGCCCCCGCCAAACGTAAAAACGATCCGGAAGGGTTAAAGAAACGGATCCTCGCCAGTGCGCTCACCACCTTTGCCGAATTTGGCTTGCAGGGTGCGCGTATGGAGCAGATTGCCGAGGATGCACAAACCACCAAACGTATGGTGGTTTACCACTTCACGAATAAAGAACAGCTGTATATCGAGGTTCTGCACCTGGTGTATCGCGAGATCCGCCAGCATGAGACGGGTTTGAATCTGACCGAGATGTCGCCAGGCATGGCGATTGCCCGACTGGCTGAAGCCAGCTTCGACTATCACATTTCGCACCCCGATTTTATGCGACTGATCTGCAGTGAGAACCTGATGCGTGGCCGCTATATCCGCCAGTCAGAAACGATCAAAACGCTCAATCAAAGCGCGCTGGATGTGCTGGATTCGGTACTGATACGCGGGAAACAGAGCGGCGAGTTTGATCCGCATATCACTACCGTAGATGTTCACCGCCTGATCAGCAGCATCAGCTTCCACAACGTCGGTAACCATTACACCTTCCATGCGCTGTTTGGCGGCAATGAAACCGAACAGCAAAGCCTGGCGCGTAACCGCCGCTTAGTGGTGGATGCCACCCTGCGTTATCTGCGCCCTGAGCGCTAATCGGTACAACCTGTTTAAACGGGCAACACTAAATCACCCCGCTATGCCGTTATAGCGGGGTGATTTAGTGTTGCCCGGTAAATTATTTTTCCGGTGCAAACAGCGGCACGGGCTGGCCGCTGATATAGCGTTTGCGCAGTTTGGCCGAGAGATGGTCCATGATCATCACGATCACCACCATAATCAGGGTGATAAACATCACCACATCCCAGTTCCACAGGCGCATGTTTTCGGCGTAGACCAGCCCGATACCGCCCGCGCCGACAAAGCCCAGTACCGCCGCCGAACGGGTATTCGACTCAATCTGATACAGACTCAGCGCCAGAAAAGCCGGGAATGACTGGGTAAAAATACCGTAACGGTGTTTTTGCAGGCTGTTGGCCCCCACCGCATTTAACCCGCGCCCCGGTGAACGTTCCACGGCTTCATGCCCTTCGGCATACAGTTTCCCCAACAATCCAACGTCCTGCATGATAATCGCCAGCACCCCGGCCAGCGGTCCCATGCCGACGGCACGCACGAAAATCAGCCCCCAGATCGCCATATCAATCCCGCGCAGGATATCCAGCAGACGACGCACAACCAGCGCCACCGGACGCAGCACCGGCGTGGCCATCACATTACGTGCCGCAAGGAATGACAGCGGTAACGCCAGCAGCGTGGCGGTGATGGTTCCGGCGAAGACAATCGCCAGGGTGATAAAGATCTGACTGAAATAGTAGGCAAACGGCCAGTTCGCCACATCATGCCAGACAAACATACGCATAAAATAGTGCGCCAGCTGGCCTAAACCGATGGTGAGCTGCTGCCAGCTGATGCCAAACTGGGTGAAGAAAAACACGTAGTAGAGCAGGATAGCCGCCGCAATCAGCCCGATACGCTTCAGGTAGCTGCGCTGAATGGCAAACAGCGCCTGGTGCTGCTGCTTCATGCCTTCCAGTTTGTCATTGCCGATTAATCCAATCATGAGCGGTTCCCTTCCACAACGCGCTGACGTACCCGCCCGGACAGCATATCCAGCAGCGAGACCACCACGATAATCAGTATCAGCGTCATGCTGACCTGGTCATAACGGTCCAGTTTGATGTTGGTCATCAGCTCCTGGCCGATGCCCCCCGCCCCCACCAGTCCGAGGATGGTCGACTGACGGAAATTCACCTCAAAACGCATAAAACCATACGAGAGAAACACCGGCTTGACCTACGGCCAGAGCGCAAAACGCATACGCTGCAACGACGATGCCCCACAGGACGCCAGGCCGCGCACCGGTTTATCGGATGCGCTTTCAATCGCTTCATAAAACAGTTTGGTCAGGCTGCCAATGGTGTGCAGCGCCAGCGCCAGAAAGCCCGGGATCACGCCAATGCCAAATGCCATCACAAACATCACTGCCCACGCCAGTTCCGGCATGGTACGCAGAAAGGCCACGCAGGTACGGATGGCAAAACTCACGCCGCGCGGCGTCTGGGTGTTGCTGGCTGCGAAAAAGGCCAGCACGCCCGCCACCATCACCGATGCCAGAGTCGCAGCCAGCGCCAGTTGCAGCGTTTCCCAAATCAGCGGCAGCTGAATAGGCAGACGATAGCCCCAGTAAGCCAGGGAGCCTTCTGTATGACTGTCGGCAAACAACCGGGAGGCGTTCAGCGTTGGCACGGTTTCCGCGAGGTAATCGAAAAAGTGCGGCAACGACACCCAGATGGTATGCAGATTAAATTCAGCCATCTGGCCGGAGGCAAGATAGAGCACCAGCAACGTCAGGGACCACAGCAGCGTGTCGCGCTTCTGCTTACCGCGGATCTGCTGGTAATAGCGTTCAAAATCGGGATGTGTCATGCGGATACCTGAGTGAAGGGTCGACGGCTGCCGACCCTTATCAGCGGAGATGCGAGCGGGTGATTAACGGGCTTTGGTCAGCGCACGTTTCATATCGATGATCGCCTGATAGTCAGCCACCGTCGCCGGGCCGATATGCTGGGCGCCACCCACGGCTTTGACGAAGCAGCTGTGATGCTCGGTATCCAGCTTTTTGATAGCAGTCACCAGCTTCGCTTTGAAATCAGCAGGCAGTTTATTGCTGACCAGCACCGGGCCGTTCGGGATCAGCGGTGACTGCCAGATGATACGGATTTTTTTCATCAGGTCCGGGTTACCGGCACGGATCATACGGGTGAATGCACCGCTGGTGTAACCGGTGTTGTAATCACCGATCATCGAAGCCCAGGTCACTGCGCCTTCGAACTGGCCGTTCAGCACGCCCAGAACATCCTGCTCGTGGCCACCGGAGAAGGTCACGCTGGAGAAGTGGCCTTTGTATTTGTCATCCACCGAACCGCCAAACTCTTTCTTGAAGCTTTCGTTCGGGATCAGGAAGCCAGAGGTGGAATCCGGATCGGCCATACCGAATGATTTGCCTTTCAGGTCAGCCAGTGTTTTGTACGGGCTGTCGGCTTTCACCACCACGACGGAGTGATAACCGCGTGATTTATCGGCATCATCCACCACAATTCCAACCACATCGACGGCTTTCGGGTCGTTGATGTAGACCGAGGCATACGACGACGGTGACATGCTCAGCACCATATCCACCTTGCCGCCGATCAGGCCCTGGATCACGCCAGAATAGTCAGACGAATTACGCAGTTTGGTATCAACATTCAGCTCTTTGTCGAAGAAGTCTTTCACGCACTGGTTATCACCAATCTGCTGCGTGGCATTCTGACCGCCGAGGATACCTAAATTCAGTTCTTTTGGTGCGTCAGCGGCAGAGACGTTCGCTGCCATCACACTGCCAATTACCGCTGCGAGAATCATTTTTTTCATTGCTGAGTTCCGTGTCCCATAAAAGTGTTATTGCCCATCATTCCTGTGGTGAAACCGTCAGGCGTGGTGAGCATCGTTAAGTTCAGAGTTTTCGTCGCCATACAACACATGCAAAAGATCATCGGTCAGTTCTGACGGATGGCCGTCAAACACAATGCGGCCCTTAGCGACGCCAATGGCACGCGTACAGTATTCTTTCACCAGCTCCACCGAGTGCAGGTTTACCATCACGCTGATGCCGTTTTCACTCACCTGACGCAGCACATCCATAATGCGGCGGGTGTTTTTCGGGTCGAGCGAGGCAACTGGCTCATCGGCCAGCAGGATTTTCGGGTTCTGCATCAGCGCACGGCAGATCGCTACGCGCTGCATCTGTCCACCGGAGAGATTTTCCGCACGCTGCAAGGCCTGAGGCAGCATGTTCAGCCACTCCAGCAGGCCAATGGCGCGGGCGCGGTCGGCATCAGGGAAGATTTTAAAGAAGGATTTCAGCGTCGAGGTCTGGCTCAGGCGGCCCAGCAGGACATTGGTCAGCACATCCAGCCGCGGCACCAGGCAGAAATCCTGGAAGATCATGCCGCATTCGCTGCGCCACTGGCGCATCTGCCGGGTGTTCAGCTCAACAATGTTCTGTTGTTTGCCATTGTCATTAAAGTGAAGGATGGCCCCTTCGCTGGCCGGGATGGTGCCGTTCAGCACGTGCAGCAGCGTTGATTTTCCTGCGCCGCTGCGGCCAATCACGGCCACCAGTTCTCCTGCGTGCAGGTCAAAGTTGATGTCCTGCAATACGCGCGTCTGTGTGCCGTAAGATTTTCCGAGTCCATTAACTGCCAGCACTTTTGCACGACGCTCCACGTGGGGGATCGCCTGCTGCTGGGGGGCAATTTTTAACAGTGCCTGTGCCATGTGTTGTCCATTATCAGGTTGCGCGTTATCCGCTGTGCGCCCTATTAACCACATGTGCGATGAAAGTTTAATGACAAAGGGGTGATGGAAGCGTGACAGGCAGTGACCCGGTGGGTACTCACGCTCAGTGTTTTTAAGATAAAAATATTTGCGTGATCCCTGCATTAACGTAATGGGTTTTCTGCCAGATTGTCACGCCATTATGGTTTTATACTCGGCTTCCTATTCTGGTTCTAAACGTATCGTATAGCGTTATTATTGGTAAGTTCACCAGTAAAATTGTTCACGTCCCTGCCTGCAAGTATTCATGTAAATACTTATAAAGCATTTCTTGACATATAATGAAACTTTCAGCTACCCTTCTTGTTAGCCGCCTAACTAGTTTGAATCACCCAAAGAGATCTTTAACGTGAAGTTGGAAAAAAAATATAGCTCGCTAACCAATATAATAAAAAAGCGAGGAGTGATAGATATCGACGCCGTGAATGCCTGTTTTAAACTTCTTTCCGCCGGGAACAGAATTGACAAGGAATGTGCTCAGCGTTTAGGGCTTCACCAGCTATCTGAAGGTCGTTTTATGGTGCTCGCCTTGCTGTCCGAGTATGAGGTGTTATCACCATTAGAAATAGCCAATTTCAGTGGCGTGACAAAACCCACTATCACATCGTTAATCGCCTCGCTGGAAAGAGAGTGCCTGATAAAAAGAAACAATGTGCCTACCGATGGCCGGAAAATTGAAATATCGTTAACTGGAGAAGGCAGTGACTTAATCAATAAAATATTCGAGGAGCATAGCCACTGGATTGTTAACATAACGAAAAACTTAACAGAGTCAGAGATGAAAACGTTAGTCAGCATCCTGGATAAAATGTTTATGAATACCTCTGACGACTAATTTTTTTGGAAATTAAGGATGATTACATGTACAAGGACAGAAAGCACCAACAACTATCCATACCATTGAATAAAATAGTCAACCCAGATGAAAAGATAAAAATAAAATTTGCCACCACATCTGAAGAGTTTATTGAAGCAATGCAGTTAATACATTGCGCATATGCAAAAAAGGGACTCATTACCAGCGATAAGAGGCAGCCCTACTTCTCACCTCATCTTGTTTTACCGAATAACAGACTTATCATTGCGACCAGAAGTGACTGTATCATTGGTACAATATCGCTAATTGAAGACTCTCCGATTGGCGTACCAATGGATAATATTCATGCAGCTGAAACGGCAGCACTGCGCAAGCAATGCACTAAATTTGCAGAAATAGGCTCATTCGCCATTACTCCAGAATTTCAGCATCACGGAATAAACCTGATACTCTACAAGGCTATTTTTATTTACGTTTGCAAGCATAGAAATATCGAATCAATCCTGATTGCGGTTCACCCAAGAGTGGCAGAGATCTATAAAGTTCTGTTTAAATTTGAGCAGATCGGTGCGATTCAGGAATACTCGACACTCAATAATGCAAAATCGATGCCCTTGAGAATAAACACTCACGATGCGATCGCTGCAATCAATAAGAATAACATTTTCCGTCAACATCGCAGCGATGAATGCATTGAATACCTGCTTGATCGAAACGATGAAATCGAACGTCAACATTATAAAAACAATCACAAAGGAGACCTGAAATACATTCCAATGTGGCAAGAACACCATATAAAAAAATACTTTGACGAATGCAGTATAAAAATTAAAAACCTTCCTGAAAAACAAAGAGTAATTATTAGCTGGTTATATCCAGCACTCAATTAACAAAAGGATTTGTTATGTTACTTCGTCTACTACCTTGCATCGCGAGGGAATTACTCCTGAGCCCAAATTTTATACGGGAACCAGAACCAGAGATGTTGATGGAAGATCGCCTCGGTGCTGCTGCCTATGATTTTGAAGGGAAAGAAGGCGTATTGCCTGGTGTCTATTATTACCAAATAATACAAATGTGTGGCCTGATTAAGGCGGGTGATACAGTAATGGATCTTGGTTGCGGCCCGTGCAATCTGCTTTGCATTCTCGCGCAGCTTAACCCTGAAAGTCAGTTTATTGGTGTGGACTTATCTGACGAGATGCTCGATATAGCGAGAAAAAATATAAAAGAAAAAAGAATCAGTAACATCACACTAATAAAAAATGATATAACCGACATCAAATCTGTTGCAAGTGGAAGTATAGATATAGCTATCTCGTCAATGGCCATCCATCATTTGCCAGACATTGACTCACTCAGAACATTATTTAAAGAGATAGAACGAATATTAACACCCGAAAAACGTGTTTATCTCTACGATTTTGGAAAAACCAAAAGAACAGAAACAATCGATTTCTTTCTGAGTACGGTCACAAATGATTTCGTGAGAGAAGATTACCGTAATTCCTTAAAAGCGGCATTCTCCCTGAATGATTTCAGAACCCTGACGCAACAGTATCTGGGTAAAAAGGCGCAGGTCTTCTCTACACGCATTGTCCCCATTATTGTCGTGATCAAAAGTCGATCACATGAGCTTACGGATGAACAAAAATGGCGACTTCGGACAATGATTGAAGCACTTAATGCTCAACAAAGAAACGATTTTAATATGCTTAAACTGTTTCTGCGCATGAGCGGAATGCGGAGTCTATTATGACAGAATTCATTGAGCAAACCAGGATGGCGCTCAGGACTGTCCTGCCAGAACATTGCATACTGACTGACAGGCATGAAACTGCGCCGTTTACTGTTGATACCTCATCTACTGTACAAAAAATAATTCTGGTGCTGCGCCCGGAAAATAAGGATCAGGTGCAGCAACTCGTCATTCTGGCAAACAGCATCAACTTACCGCTTTATCCCGTCAGCACAGGAAACAACTGGGGATATGGCACCAGTCAGCCGCCAAAACCAGATTGCGCGCTGGTGCTTTTAGATCAGCTAAAGGGAATAGATCTTGATGAAGAACTCAGCTTATTAACCGTTGAACCTGGCGTCACACAGGCTGATTTATATGACTATTTTCGCTCGCGCAACCTTGATTATATGGTGCCAACAACCGGTGCCGGCCCAAACTGCAGTATTGTTGGTAATGCGCTTGAGCGAGGATACGGCATCACTCCTGTAGCCGACCATTTTGCAGCAGTGACAGGGTTGGAAGCTGTCATGCCTGATGGTGAGATCTATCGTTCTCCTTTAATAGCATGCAATGTTTCTCCCTTATTGAAATGGGGAGTGGGTCCCTATCTGGATGGTATGTTTAGCCAGGGAAATATTGGGATAGTCACATCGGTCACACTTGTCGTTGAAAATAGACCTGAATCGATACAGATGCTCATCGCCAGGGTTAAATATGAACGACTGCCTCAGGCGATAACATCCATTCGTGTTTTATTAGCCAAAGCAAGAGGAAATATCGGTGGGATAAACGTCATGAATTCTGAGCGTGTCGCCATTATGAGTGAGACTGGCAGCCAGGATTCAACCAGTAAGAAGAGACGTCATCGTGAATCAGACTGGCTGATCATCGGCACCATTTACGGAACGAAACATCATGCCAGAGCCACGCGGAATTTAATTAAAAAAGAGCTTTCCGCTTTTAGTGAAAAGACATTCTTTATCTCGCCACAAAAAGCCGATTTAATACGAAAAATATCCTCAATCATCCCTGGTAAATTTCGAAAAATCAAAAAAAACATGTGTAGCCTATCTCATGTTTTGGGGTTATTCACAGGAATACCGTCTGATATCTCACTGCAACTGGCTTACTATAATCACCGTCACCAGGAGAAATGCGGCAACGTGAATCCTGCCAGAGATAACTGCGGGTTGCTATGGTATTCACCGCTTGTTCCGATGAAAGCTTTAGATTTTGAAATATACATCGATTTTATCTATTCCATTTGCAAAAAACATAACATTGAACCGGCGATTACACTCACGTCGTTGTCGAAGAATGCCTTCGATAGCACGCTACCTCTGATTTTCACCCCCGGCACATCAGAGGAATCAAGCGCCTATGATTGCTACCGTGAGTTGCTTCATACGGGCAAACAGTTAGGTTTTGTGCCTTATCGGCTACATTCTGCCTTTATGGACGCTCATTTTTCCAGAGACACTGTTCATGCCCGTTTCGCCAGGAAGATTAAGAACACCATCGATCCCAACAATATTATGTCCCCAGGCAGGTATGAATAATGGAGCGATTAGAAAGCTTAAATAGTGGCCTTGTTCCGACAACAAACTTAAATGAATGTATAAAGTTAGATCAGGATAAATTATTCAAGGCAGTTATTGGCCCTCTGTGCAGTGAAAGTCTGCTGAACGTTATGTTGAAGTCTATAGCAGACAACCATTCGTCCGGTATCTTGCCCCGCATGAAGATAACAGGGAGTGTACTGGCTGAGACGTTTAGTGAAACCCACTCGCTTAAAAGCGTCTATACGGCATTATCCCAGCATGTTTCTGATACGGCCAGAGGCTGGGCATGTTTTATCCTCCCTCACTGGTTGCCAGAACTTTCTTTGCCGGAATTACTGACCCGAATCAAGCCGCACGCAAAAGATGCGCATTTTGGTGTAAGAGAATGGGCCTGGCTGGCTGTTCGGGGAAAGCTGGAATTAGATCTGGCCTATTCAATTGAGCTTCTCTCTCACTGGGCAGTTGACCCGGAGCCATTTATTCGTCGTTTCGCCGTCGAATGCCTCCGGCCACGCGGGGTCTGGTGCAAACATATCGGCAGATTAAAAGAGCAACCGGCAATAGCACTCCCTTTGCTTGAACTAATGAAAAATGAACCTGAAATCTATGTTCAGGATTCTGTTGCCAACTGGTTAAACGATGCCAGTAAATCCCAACCTCAGTGGGTTTCTGGTGTATGTGAAAAGTGGTTAATGGAAAGTGATTCGAAATCAACACAGCGGATCGTCAAACGGGCATTACGCTCAATCAACAAGTGTAAATAAGGAAAAGTGATTATGAAACTGCAAGAAAAATTACAGCATATACAGCATGGTATGGCTCAACAAATGCCAGAGAACATTTTAACAGCATTCTCTCAGTCACTTGGGGAGCTGATGGAGCAGGATTTAGAGGCACGCGCACTCAACGTTGGCGATATTGCACCTGATTTTACATTACCGTCTTCTGACGGCAAATCAGTCTCACTCTATGAGGTGCTCAGGAACCATAATGTCATTCTCAGCTTTTTCCGTGGCAACTGGTGTCCGTTTTGTATGGCCGAACTGAGCCACTATCAGGATGCCATAAACAAAAAGACCGTTGAGAGTGCTAAAATTATTGCTATTTCCCCACAGCGCGTTGAATTTAACTCTGCGGCAACGAAAGAAAATGGACTTAACTTTAACGTTCTGTCTGATCAAGGAAATAAAATCGCAAAACAGTATGGTTTAGTGTTCACACTACAAGAAAGCATGCGTGATACTTACAAAAAACTCGGTGCAGATCTTGAAATGTTTAATGGTGATACTACCTATCAGTTACCCATCCCAGCCACATTCATTATAGGGAAAGATAAAAAAATCACATTCGCCTCCGTAAACACCAACTATATGGAACGAACGGATATTTGTGACATAACTGCCAAACTGTAATTAACGCAAGGTTAATTCATACTGCTCTGCTTATTACTGAAGGGATTCATATGGACAAGAACAAACTCGTTATCATTGGCAATGGAATCGTCGGGAATCTGGCTGCTTTATACCTTTCCCAAAAACTGCCTGAACTGGAAATAACCATCATTGGCAAAAGCGATCAACGCCGGGCAATTGTTGGCGAATCTACGGTTGAATTGTCTACTCACTTCTTCGAAGGGCTTGGATTGGGAAAGATTCTCGAAGATAAGCATTATCACAAGTATGGATTAACCTATTATTTTAAGGTAAACAATGACCCGGATGATACCCGCTACGTCGTGCATGAAGCACCAGGTGTTATTCGTATGCCCGCCTATAATTTAAATCGATTCACCTTCGATAAGGATTTACGTGAAACAAATTCAAGAAGAAATATAAAAGTCATAGAAGGCGTTGTTAATGACGTATTATTAAAGACGCCAGAGCAACACCGACATATTCTTAGCGTAAAGATGACCAATGGTGAGATGACCTCACCAGAGGCAGATTGGTTTATAGACTGTTCTGGAACACGACGTTTTCTGGTTAAGAAACTCGGTTTAGAAAAATCACCTCCGTACCAAAGAAGCAGCTTCTGGTTCCGTTTAAAGAAATTTGACAGAGATATTTTTGATAAAATAAATGTGATTAAAAAAGAGCATCACTGTTATGACCCCTACTATGTGACTCATCATTTTTACGGTAAAGGCTATTGGATCTGGATGATACCGATGCGCAGCCCCGACGGTGAAACCATGATGAGTATCGGTTATACCTATCGGCCAGAACTGGGAAGCGAGATTGTCAAAAATTATGACGACTTTATTTCTGCGGTTGGTCAAGACCATCCCACTATCGTAGAGTTAGTAGAAAGTGGGGAAATACATAGATTACCGGGAAATCTACCCGATATTACCGGTTATCGAGACTATATGTATGAATCCAAAAAATACTATTCAAAAGACGGCTGGTTTATTATCGGCGATGCGGCATTCCTGTTCGATCCGATCAACAGCCTGGGGCTTTCTTATGTATCTCATATGATTTGTCAGGTTGCTGCAATAATCAGCAAGGATCGAACTCATAGCCTGACAGATTCATACATAAAATGCCACGAACAACATATTCAATCTATCCTGTCACTGCATGACTCCTGGGGGAAATGGTACGAATTTATGCATGACCCGGTAAAAATGTCGTGGACATTGCTGATGAATAATATGTCTTATTTTAACGTCCTGCTACCCGCTTTTATCAATGGTGGTTTTCTTGACGGTCGTCATATTAACGTTTTTTCCGAACTATTTAAAAGGCAACCTGTTGAAATGCACCAGGCTGCCTATCCTTTCCCAAAACTGTTAGACATCTTGTCTGAACAGGTTGATGAAATCGATCTGTTCAGTACGCCAAATCTTTACGCTAAGAATATTCCTTTCGAGCTTTATCGGGCTGATGAAAAATTACGCAAAAAATTACTGGTCCGTTACTTTTTCAAGTTAATCATGCTGAGAACATCCTTAATAAGGCGCATAAAATGGAAACTAAATAAACACCATATGAACGTTTTATTTTCAGCATTGGGGGATAATCTGACAGATATGTTAAGGATGGTGTCCGTCCGTCTTTTTTCTCATGACATGGTTAAATATCATAAATCTGGCAGCCCGGATGCGACGCCTTTTGGTCAGGACGGTGAGTTTATGAAATTTATTAAAAAAATCGATTAATCAGGTAACGCAATGATAAAAGAGTGTATGAAAATGAGCGCGATAGAGATATCGCGTCTTATTATCGAACGAAAAATCTCGGTACACGAAGTCGTTTCCAGCCATATTGAACAAGCCCAACTCGTCAACGGAAATATCAATGCAATCGTCGGTCAGCGTTATGAAGAAGCATTAGAGCAGGCTAAAAAACTTGACCGTTCAGGCGCTGTAAAACATGACAAACCGCTGTTCGGCGTTCCCTTTACGGTAAAAGAAAGTATCGCCGTTCACGGGCTTCCCAACACTTACGGTTCTTACTCCCGGCGAAACGACATTGCTGACAAACATGCCACGACGGTTGAGCGCCTGTTAAAAGCAGGCGCCATCCTTATTGGTCAAACAAATCTGTCTGAATTAGCTTTATGGCCGGAATGCGATAATGTTATATATGGCAAAACATCAAATCCGCATAATATACAGTATACATCGGGTGGCAGCAGCGGTGGAGATGCCGCAATAGTAAGCGCTGGAGGTGTTCCTTTTGCACTCGGAACTGATGGTGGTGGCTCCATTAGAATTCCTGCTGCACATTGCGGTGTTTTTGGCCATAAACCCTCCAGTAAATTTGTACCCATGACGGGACATTTTCCACTTGACCGTTATTTCGGCCAGCGCCCATCAGCACAGTTCATTTCACGTTTTTTTGCCATGGGACCGATATGCAGAAAAGCAGAGGACTTGTTGCCATTATTAAAAGTAATAAGCGGGCCTGATAATATAGATAAAAACATCACCAGAAATTTTAACGAACATCAGTATATTGA
This sequence comes from Erwinia sp. AnSW2-5, assembly GCF_045107195.1. Lineage (NCBI taxonomy): Bacteria > Pseudomonadati > Pseudomonadota > Gammaproteobacteria > Enterobacterales > Erwiniaceae > Erwinia > Erwinia sp. AnSW2-5. The sequence continues at coordinate 43,672 of NZ_JBJGXA010000012.1, read as the reverse complement.
CTCGCTAAAGGGACTCAAAATATACCTTCCACAAGGCCGGTTATACCCGTTTCTGAAACCAGTCGAAAAAAATATCACCAGGCACATCAATTTCATCGCCTCTGTGTTAGAGAAGGAAGGGGCTGAAATCATCCCCATAAAGCTCCCTTTCCTTTCAGATGCCTGCGATTTATGGTTCGACATCATTTCAACCGCTAAGGACATCACGTTAAATTCTGTTGTAAACCTAAACCACTCTTTACTCTCAGAAGCCTTTCACAGGGCATCCGGTAAAAAAAACATCATGCTCAGCACATGGTTTTTGCTCTTTATGGAAAAAATAGCCATCTCAAACAGGAAAAATTACCTCCATTTCTTGTATTGTAAAAACAAAATAAGTGCGCAGTTAAATCAGCATCTTGATCATAAAAGCGTACTTTTATTGGCTACATACCCATCTACGGCCATTAAACACAGTCGAAGCTTCTTCTCGCCATTTGATTTTTTATACAGTGCGATATTTAATGTTCTGGAGCTACCTGCAACAAGTGTTCCCGTTTCAATGTCAAAAGACAACCTTCCTGTATCTATTCAACTGGCAGCAGCTCATGGGTGCGATCATATACCGATAACGCTAGCCTGCTATTTAGAAAAAACATTAGAGGTTGGAAATCATCTTATTTAATATTAATGGATTACTATTATGAACTCAGAAAACTTAACCTCATTAGGGTCTCATGCGGAGCATGTTATCTTTTTTATACTCATTCAAATTATCACCATTCTGGCATTTTCTAAAGCCGTGAGTGTTCTGGCAAGAAAATTATTAGGGCAAACTAACGTTGCGGGAGAAATACTTGCCGGTATATTGCTTGGACCGAGTTTTTTAGCTTCATTATTTCCCGGGGTTTTTAGCATTATTTTTACCAGTGATACCTCTATCGCTTTTATCGGGCTTTCTCAAATAGGCCTCATTTTCCTGATGTTCCAGATTGGAATGGAGTTCGACTTTTCACGCCAGTTGAAAGGTGAGAAGAAGGCATTTTTACTCATTAGTGCCGCTGGTATTATCGTCCCATTTATCATAGGATTTTTCACTGCCAACTATTTTTGGTCGCTATTACCAGACCCCAAACCTGACCTGTTAGGGTTTAAACTGTTTTTTGCCGTTGCTATGTCGATCACTGCGATTCCAATTTTGGGTAGAATTTTTATGGAGCTTAACTATTCGGGCACCAGAATAGCCACCCTTATTATTAGTGCTGCGGCGATTGACGATGTTATCGGCTGGTTATTATTGGGCACCATCACCGCATTAGTGACGTCAAGCTTTAATGGTTTTATCGTCATTCAAAACATTTCATTGCTGCTGTTATTTAGCCTTGCCGTCTTTTTTATCGGCAGTCGCCTGATATCCCCTTATATTAACTTGCAACTAAAGCTGAGTGGCAGAATTAATTCAACCACCATTTTTTATGTCATATCAGGTCTTCTTTGCAGCGCAATTATAACCAGCCTGTTAGGCGTATATGCGATTCTCGGCGGCTTTATTTTTGGCTTAAGCTTACATAAAAACAGAGGTTTTGTTCATGCATGGAACACCACCATCGGGCGTTTTGTGAATGTGTTTTTCCTGCCACTATTTTTTGCTTATACCGGATTAAAAACCAATGTTGGTTTACTTTCGTCACCGTCGGATATTTTGTTATGTTTAATAATATTGTTACTTTCATTCGTTGGTAAATTTGGTGGTACTTATCTCGCCAGCCGATTTGTGGGTGAAACACATAGAAACTCGCTGATTATTGGCTTTTCCATGAATACGCGAGCCTTAATGGAGTTGATTGTTCTCAATGTGGGCTACGACCTGGGCCTGCTACCACAAAAAATATTCACCATGCTGGTTATCATGGCGGTTATCAGTACCTTCATGATTACACCTATTCTCAAGGTACTGTTGCGAAATAAAGACGATAAATCGCAGGTGGTGCAACTTCCCTCATAGTTCGGGAAGGCCACCGCCCTCACCCTCTGCGGGTCCCTATCGCGCTCAATGCCGTTCGGATACCTGGTGAGCATATTCCTGCGGTAGGGCGGTGGCAGTTAACGACTACGCTGCGCTAATAGCGCTGAAAAATCTGCCAGCGTGCGGCTCAGCTCGCCATCATTACTCAGCGTTACGCAGCCCTCCGCTACCGGCTCTGCCGCACGCTGCAACCGCTGCGCAATCGCCGCTTCATCCTCGCGGCCGCGCTGGCGCAGGCGCCCGGCGAGGGTCTCCGCCGATACCTGCAAACACACCGGCAACAGTTGCTCACCGTAACGCTGACGCGCCGCCGCCAGATGCAGCCGTGAACCGTTCACCACGACGTCCAGCCCGTTAGCCAGCCACTGATCGATCTCAATGCCCAGCCCGTAGTAAAACTGGTGCGCCTGCCAGTTGAGGGCAAACAGACCGTATTCACGCCGCCTGCGGAATTCATGCTCGCTGAGGGCAACATGGTTTTCGCCCCCGGCGCTGGCGCTGCGGGTGATATAGCGATGCGCCACAATCACCCGCTCCGGTGCGCATTCGCGCAGCGCCAGTAGCAGGCTGTCTTTGCCTGAGCCGGAAGGGCCCATCAGCCAGATCAGCCGCCCCATCAGAACACCTTCCTGCCCTGCGCCCAGACCGACGAAACATAGACCTGCTCGCGGTGCGCCCGCACCAGCACCAGATCGGCGCGTTTGCCTTCATCAATCACACCGCGATCGTCCAGACCAATCGAACGGGCCGGGTTGCGCGTCACTAACGCGATGGCCGCAGGCAGCGTCATGCTGTTACGCTCATCGGCGGCAAGGCGGAATGCCGCATCCAGCAGGCTGGCGGGATAGTAATCCGACGAGAGAATATCCAGCAGGCCCCGCTGTGCCAGCTCGCTGGCCGCCACGTTACCGGAGTGCGAACCGCCGCGCACAATATTCGGCGCGCCCATCAGTATCTGTAAGCCCATTTCCCGTGAAGCGCATGCGGCCTCTTCGGTGGTCGGGAACTCAGCGATAACGCTGCCGACCCCTTTCGATTCCACCACATGTTCATAGGTGGCGTCATCGTGGCTGGCCAGCGGAATATGATACTGACGGCACCAGGCGGAGATCGCTTCACGGTTCGGCGTTGACCAGCGGGCCGCCAGGCGCAGCTGATCGGCCTCGTACTCATCAAGCTGCTGGTCGCTAAGCTGATATTTGCCGCCAAAATAGGTGCGCCACGCCGCCATCGAGACATACTGGCGCTGACCCGGTGAGTGATCCATCAGGGATACCAGCGACAGCGCCGGGTTACACATCAGCTGTTCAAACAGCGGCAGCGTCGAGTTATGGGGCAGCTCGCAGCGCAGATGCAGACGATGCTCGGCACGGTTCAGGCCGTGCTTCTGCGCATGGCGAATGGCATCGATCATCTTGTTCAGATTCTCCATGCGGTGGCCGCCATCGCGCACATCGCCCACGCCAATCGCATCCAGCACCGTGGTAATGCCGCTGGCGACAATCAGCGCATCATGGCTGCTCATGGCGGAGTGCGCAGGCCAGTCCACCTTCGGGCGCGGGGTAAAGAACTTGTCCAGATTATCGGTATGCAGCTCGACCATGCCGGGCATCAGCCAGCCACCCTCGCCGTCAATCGCCGCCGGTAGCTGGCTTTGCGTGTCCGAGAAGGCGCGGATCACGCCATTTTCACAGGCCAGCGATCCCTCGACCACTTCATTTTCGAGGATCAGTTTGACGTTATTGATGATCATTCAGCGTGCTCCAGAGCAACAGGTTGCATCACATGCAGACGGTCTGCGATGCGATCGCGCACCGCGTTATCATGAAAAATGCCCACAATGGCCGCACCGCGCTGGCGCGCTTCTTCAATCAGCGCCACCACGGCAGCACTGTTGGCCGTATCGAGAGAGGCGGTTGGCTCATCCAGTAGCAGGATCGGCGAGTCGGCAATAAAGCCGCGCGCAATATTGACGCGCTGCTGCTCACCGCCGGAAAACGTCGACGGTGCCAGCGCCCACAGCCGCGACGGTACGTTAAGGCGACCCAGCAGCGCTTTGGCGCGCTCTTCGCTTTCGGTGCGTGGTACACCGCGTTCCAGCAGCGGCTGCATCACCACCTCAAGCGTGGAAATACGCGGGATGACGCGCAGAAACTGGCTGACCCAGCCAATGGTGTCGCGGCGAATGCTGAGGATCTGGCGCGCCGGGGCGCTGACGAGGTCAACCCACTGCTGCTGATGATCCACCCAGATATGCCCGCTGTCCGGCAGATAGTTGGCATACAGCGAACGCAGCAACGTGGATTTCCCGCTGCCCGAATGACCGTGCAGCACCACGCACTCCCCGGCGGCCACCTGCAAGGAGGCGTTACGCAACACCGCCAGTTCTGCCCCCTGCTGGTTATGCATCACAAAGGTTTTTGACAGATTGTCGACACGCAGTTTCAGGTTCATTTTTATTCCCGTAGGGGTGTTTAAACAATGGAGGAGACCAGCAGCTGGGTATACGGATGATGCGGATCGTCCAGCACCCGGTCGGTCAGGCCACTCTCCACCACTTTCCCCTCTTTCATCACCAGCAAGCGGTGAGCCAGCAGACGCGCCACGCCGAGATCGTGGGTGACAATCACCACCGCCAGATTCAGATCGCGTACCAGGCTGCGCAGCAGATCGAGCAATCGGGCCTGTACCGACACGTCCAGCCCGCCGGTGGGTTCATCCATAAACACCAGCGTCGGATGTGTCACCAGATTGCGGGCGATTTGCAGACGCTGCTGCATGCCGCCGGAGAAGGTGCCCGGCAGATCGTCAATGCGCGACAGCGGGATCTCCACATCCTGCAACCACTTCCCGGCGGTTGCGCGGATCTGGCCGTAGTTGCGCTGCCCGACGGCCATCAGGCGTTCGCCGATGTTGCCCCCGGCAGAGACCTGCGCCCGCAGGCCATCCATCGGGTACTGATGCACCACGCCCCATTCGGTGCGCAGCAGGCGGCGGCGTTCGCTTTCACTCAGGGCATAGAGATCCTGACCCTGATAAATAATCTCGCCGTGCTGCGGTGCCAGCCGGGCAGAAATCGACTTCAGCAGCGTGGTCTTACCGGAACCGGATTCTCCGACAATCCCCAGCACTTCACCCGGATAGAGTTCAAACGACACGTCACTGAACCCTTTCCCCGGTGCGTAAAGATGCGTTAACTGATTGACCGCCAGCAGCGGTGTTTCGCGCGTCATGATGGATTCTCTTGTTGCTGATGGCAGTAGTCGGTATCGGAGCAGACAAACAGGCGCGTGCCCTGGTCGTCCAGCACCACTTCATCCAGATAGCTGTCGCGTGATCCGCACAGCGCGCAGGGTTCATCCCACTGCTGCACGGTAAAAGGATGATCGTCAAAATCGAGGCTTTCCACTTTGGTATAGGGCGGCAGCGCATAAATACGCTTCTCGCGTCCGGCACCAAACAGCTGAAGCGCAGGCATCATGTCCATCTTCGGGTTGTCGAATTTCGGGATCGGTGACGGGTCCATCACGTAGCGGTCGTTGACCTTGACCGGATAGGCGTAGGTGGTGGCGATATGCCCGTAACGGGCGATATCTTCATACAGTTTGACCTGCATGATGCCGTACTCTTCCAGCGCGTGCATGGTGCGGGTTTCGGTTTCACGCGGCTCGATAAAGCGCAGCGGTTCCGGGATCGGCACCTGATAAATCAGGATCTGATCTTCCGTCAGCGGCGTTTCAGGAATGCGGTGACGCGTCTGGATCAGCGTGGCGTCAACGGTGCGTTCCGTGGTGGCCGCGCCGCTGACGCGCTGGAAGAAGCGACGGATAGAGACGGCGTTGGTGGTATCGTCCGCCCCCTGGTCGATCACTTTCAGCACGTCATGCTCGCCAATCACGCTGGCGGTGAGCTGAATACCGCCGGTGCCCCATCCGTAAGGCATCGGCATCTCGCGCCCGCCAAACGGCACCTGATAACCGGGGATCGCCACCGCCTTGAGAATGGCGCGGCGGATGGTGCGTTTACTCTGTTCGTCCAGATAACCGGGGTTATAACCGCTTAGTTCAGTCACGCTGCTTCTCCTGGTATTCCGCCCGCAGGCGTTTCAGCAGTTCCAGTTCGGCCTGGAAATCGACGTAATGCGGCAGCTTCAGGTGAGAGACAAATCCCGCCGCCTCCACGTTATCCGCATGCGACAGCACAAACTCTTCGTCCTGCGCCGGGCTGGTAATACGTTCATCGTGTTCGTCGGTTTGCAGGGCGCGGTCCACCAGCGCCATCGCCATCGCTTTACGTTCCGCACGGCCAAACACCAGCCCGTAACCGCGGGTAAAGTGCGGCGCACTGTCGGCCGGAGTGGTAAAGCCGTTAACCATTTCGCACTCGGTCAGCATCACTTCGCCAATCTCCAGCGCAAAACCCAGCTCTTCAGGGACGATCTCGACGGTCACCGACCCGGTACGAATTTCCCCGGCAAACGGGTGGGTGCGCCCGTAGCCGCGCTGCGTGGAGTAGCCCAGCGCCAGCAGAAACCCTTCGTCACCGCGCACCAGCTGTTGCAGACGCGCCGAACGCGGCATCGGATAAGACGGCGCATCGCGGGTGATATCCAGCGGCTCGCTGCCATCGTCTTCTTCGCGCAGCGCCAGCCCTTCCCGCGTCATCAGGTCAAACATATGCGGGCATTCTGCCGCCAGCGGCTGTTCCGCACGCGGCGTGACGGGCGCTTTGCCTTCGGCCAGCAGGGTAAAATCCAGCAGGCGGTGGGTGTAATCATAGGTTGGTCCCAGCAGTTGCCCGCCGGGCAGATCTTTGTACACCGCCGAGATACGGCGTTCGACGCGCATCGCGCCGCTATCCAGCGGCAGGCTATCGGCCAGTCGTGGCAGCGTGGTGCGGTAGGCGCGCAGCAGAAAAATCGCTTCCACCAGGTCGCCACTGGCCTGCTTAATCGCCAGCGCGGCCAGCTCGCGGTCGTGAATTCCCCCTTCGGTCATCACGCGGTCGACGGCCAGGCCCAGCTGCTGATCAATCTGCGTGCAGGTCAGTTCCGGCTGGTCATCCGCGCCACGGCGCAGGCTTTCCTGAAGCTGATGGGCGGCGGCTATCGCCTTCTCGCCCCCTTTCACCGCGACATACATCAGCAGACCTCCACGTCAGTACTGCGCGGCAGCGCCATCATGTTTTCACCGCAGGTGAAGATCAGGTCGATGCCCTGCGGGAAGCGGTGGCTGCGATCGCGCAGGTAGCTCAGCACGCTTTCCGGCAGCTGTGGGGCAATGGCGCGACGCTCCTGCAAGCCCGGGCCGCGCAGGCGCAGCGTCAGGCCGCCGCTCAGGGCCGGTACGTCAATAATCAGCGTGCTGCTTTTTTCCGGTGACACATTGTCGCCGGGGGAGAAACGGTCAATGCTGGTGCCGGATTTGGCATGCAGCAGGGCAAACGGGGCATCGGTGCTGTCGGTGATCGGTGCGCCGGTGTGGAAACGCAGGTTGCTGAGCAGGGCATCATCGCGCAGCGCATCGTCGATCCACAGCGGCGTTTCGCGATCCACCAGCGTCATCATCACGGCGGTAGCGGCACAGGAGGCGTTGCCCCAGGCTGGCAGCTTCGGCAGCGACACCATCACGCCAGGCTCGCTCATCGCTTTAAGAATACGGCGGAAGGCGCGCTGGGCATCAGCAACGGGATGGCTAAAACTGGCCAGTAAGGTCATGCGTTATCTCCGCGAACGAGGGTAAAGAAGTCGACCCGGCTGCTGGCCACTTCGCGCGAACGCAGCGCCAGCTGCTCTGCACGCAGGGCCGCCAGCGGGGCGATAATCTGCTGATATAAATGCTGTGAGCTGTCACCCTGCAACAGGGCATCCAGCAGCGCACAGCGTTCGGCGTGGGCTTTGTCACGCCCGAGAATGTAGCTGTAACCACAGCGTCCGTTTGCCAGGCGCACCACGGCGCGCGTCACGGTGGTATCCCCGAGAATAAAGCGGCGACCGGTGCCGCCCATCCGCGCCTGCAAACGGGTCAGCCCGGTTTCCGCCGGGCGCAGCAGCTGGTAGTCGGTGGGGAGATCGGCGGGGCAATGCGCCAGCAGCTGCTGCGGCTGGCTGTGAGCCAGCACGGAGAGCCAGTGCTGACGTGCCTTATGTGCTTCCATTTAGTGCTCCAGCGTCAGTTCAATCATATCGGCACGCGTCAGGCTGACGGAGTATTCCGCCATCCGGCCGTTGTCGGTACAGGTATTCAGGGTGCGTACGCACAGCAGCGGCGCATGCAGGGAAACTTCAAGCAGACCGCTCTCTTTCGCCTGCGCACGGCGGGCGGTAATGCGTGTCTGCTTACGCGTCAGCCCGGCGGTCAGCTGCTGACGGATAAAATCGTGCAGTGAGCCATTGCTGAACTGCTGCAAGTGCGGCCACCACGTCAGGTTGGGCAGATAATGGTTGATCACGCAGACCGGCACGCCGTTAACCCGGCGCAGGGTGCGCAGATGAATCACCGTGTCGCCTTCGTTGCAGGCCAGTGCGGCCGCCACTTCGGCATTGCACGGGCGCAACACCGCCAGCAGTCGCTCACTGGTGGGATGGCTCCCCTGCTCCATCAGGTTCTGACTGAAGCGGGCCTGGGCATGAAGCGGATAGTTATACGGCCGCATCAGCACCAGGATACCCACGCCCTGACGGCGCTGCACCAGCCCTTTATCCACCAGCTCATCCACCGCACGGCGCAGGGTGTGACGGTTAACGGCATAGTGCGCCGCCAGCTGTTTCTCGGAGGGCAGATACTCACCACAGCGGTAACGGCTGCGCAGTTCGTCTTCCAGCTGCGCGGCAATGGCCTGATATAAAGTGGTCGGATGTCTGGATAAGTTGAGCATAAAAAAAATCTCCACAGAACAAAGCCGGTTAGCGGGACAATTTGCATTAAGGTTCCTGCTCCTGATGGCAGTTACATTGACCGGATTTTGTGACAGTGCGGTTAACGCCAGATGAAGGTTTTTAAAAAGTGCGGAGAGTGTGTCAGGATAAGCGACGTCAGAGTCAGCCAAAGGGAAACAGCATGGATAACGACAGCGAGATCGTGCAGGCCGGGGCCGTATTGAGCCAGCGGCTGGCTGAGCTGGGCGAGGTGGATTTTTTGTATCTGCGCCAGAATAAGCGCGCCCCGGCAGAGGCGCTGGTGCTCTCCAGCCATTCTGATGAGTGGATCGCCGACTATCGCGATCGTCGCCGCTATCTGAACGATCCGGTGGCGCTGGCCGCCCGGCAGCGTATCTCCCCCTTTAACTGGCAGGATTGCACGCGCCCCAATGTCGGGCTGTGCGAGGCAGGCAGCCACTGCCAGCGGGTGAAGGGGTTTACCTTTGCGGTACACGATGAGCAGCAGCAGATGTCACTGCTGAGTGTGATACGCCGCGACGACAATCTGACGTTTTCCCAGGATGTGATTGCCCGGCTGGCGGATTTGCAGATGCTGTTGATCCTGCTGCATGAAAAAACCCACCTGCGGCCTGAAAACAGCCCGGCGCTGTCGCCGCGTGAGCAGGAGGTGTTGCTGTGGAGCAGTCGGGGTAAAACCTACGGGGAGATCGCCATTATCCTCGGTATTCAGCTCAGCACCGTGAAGTTTCATATTGCCAATGCCACGCGCAAGCTGGGCGTCAGCAATGGGAAGCATGCGATTCGCCGGGCGCTCGAAATGAACTATCTGCCCTCCCCCCTGTACTAAAGGCTAGCTGGACGCAGCGGCCTCAGGCTCTACACTCATCTTCACTTCTCTTTTTTCAGGAAACGTTATGTCGTCGTCTCCCTCCCGTCTTCCCGCTGCCGTTTATACGCTCGGCTTTGGTGTTTTTGCGCTGGTAACCAGTGAGTTTCAGGTTGCCGCGCTGATGAATATTATGACCACCGATCTGCATATCAGCCTGCCGATGACTGGCTATCTGATCACCGTGTATGCGCTGGCGATGGCGATTGGCGGCCCGCTGCTCGCCCTGCTGTTGCTGAAACACCCGCCGCGCCGCAGCCTGTTGATCCTGCTGACGCTGTTTATTGCCAGTCAGGCGCTGGGTGCAATGGCGGGCAGCTATCTGCCGCTGGTGATTGCACGCATTCTGACCGGGGCCGTCGCCGGAGCTTATATTGGCTGTGCGGTCAGTACCGGCGTGAAGCTGGTGCCGGAGCAGCAGATCCCGGCGGCCATTACCGTGGTGCTGGGTGGGCTGATGATCGGCACGGTGATTGGCCTGCCGCTGGCCAGCTTTATCGGTAACCTGGCGGGCTGGCGCATCAGCTTCTGGTCGGTGGTGGTGATTACGCTGCTGGCACTGTGGCTGACGCATAAAACGCTGCCCTCCTCGCTGGCCCCGGATGATATCAATCTGAAAGAGGAGCTGCGGGCGCTGAAAAACCCAACGCTGTGGCGGGCTTACTCCACCAGCCTGCTGATTATTGGCGCGACTTTTGCGGGCTTCAGCTACTTTACGCCGATCCTGAGCGCACAAACCGGCTTCAGCAGCGGTCAGGTCACCGGATTGCTGCTGGTGTATGGCATGGCAACGGTGCTGGGAAATGCGGTGGTGGGTCGCCTGGCCGGGCGTTATGCGTTGCCGGTGATTGCCTGTGGTTTACTGGCGCTGGTGGGCTTTTTTGCGCTGTTTGCCAGTTTTATTCAGCTGCCGTCGGTGGCGATAGCCTGCGTTGTTGGCGTGGGCCTGTTCGGGGTGACGATGAACCCGGCGATGGTGACGCGCGTGATGAGTGCAGCAGGCAATCGCCAGTTGGTGAATACGCTGCATACCTCGATGGTGACGTTCGGGCTGATGCTGGGGTCGTTGCTGGGTGGGCTGAGTATTGAGTATGGTTTCGGTCTGAGCGCCCCGCTGTGGATCGGTGCCGGGATGGCACTGTGCGGCCTGTTAACGCTGCTGCCGGATGTGAAAACCCCGCAGCCTGAAGTGTGCAGCGAGTGATGTTTTGTTGGGGCGAGCTGTGGTGCAACCCCCTGGCACGGGCCGATCGGAAAAGATGATCAACCCTACAGAATGCGGACACCTGACATGTAGGGGCTGACCTTCTGTTTCGGTCAGCCCGTTTACACGTTATCTCCCTTGTGCAGCGAAAATTTACGCGCCGTCTCTGAAATTCAACAGCCCTGTTTTACCTGCAAATCGCTTGCGTCTACGCTGGCGGTTTAAAGGAGGAATATCATGCTGAAACGGAAATCACTGCGCCTCGCTCATTACAATTACCACCATCCCGCAGCGTATTTCGTTACGCTGGTCACCCACCGCCGCCGCCACTATTTCGGTGCAATCACGGCGGGCATTTTTTATCCCAACCCGATAGCCAGCACCGTATTACGCTGCTGGCAGGAACTGGCAGACAGGTTCAGTTCTGTCCAGGTCGGTGAACTTGTCGTTATGCCCAACCATCTGCACGGGATCCTCTGGATAACCCAGGGGGATGGCCCGGCGCTGAGCACGCTTGTCGCCCTGTTTAAAGGCAGCCTGAGTAAACAGGTTCGCACGCCCTGCCCGCTGTGGCAGCGCGGATATTATGACCGGGTGATCCGCGATAGTACGGAGTTGAGTAACGTCCGGGCTTATATTCGCGATAACCCGTTAAAGTGGGAGTTGGACAGGTTGAACCGTTCCGGGTAGCGGTGTTGATTTTGTCAGTCGGTGAGTTGGGTGCAAACCCCTGGCACGGGTCGATCGGAAAAGATGATCGACCCCTACGGGATGTGGTGCAAATTATTGATATGGTAGATGTTACATAGGGGCTGACCCTCTTTTTCGGTCAGCCCGTTTGTCAGCTCGCCGGTTTTGCCTGCTCGGCGGTGAGGGCCGCAATCCGGGTGATCACCCGCACTGCCTGCTCCATATTATCCAGCGAGGCAAACTCATGCCTGCCGTGATAGTTATAGCCACCGGTAAACAGATTCGGACAAGGTAATCCCATAAACGACAGCTGCGCACCGTCCGTGCCGCCACGAATCGGTTTCACATGTGGGGTGATGTCGCAATCGCGCATCGCCTGAAGGGCCAGTTCGATGCTTTGCGGGCAAGCCTCAACCTGTTCACGCATATTGTAGTAGCTGTCTTCCACCACCAGCTCAATCGCCGTTGGGGCAGGCAGCGTTTTCTCTAAACGCCGGGCGATCTCTGCCAGTAACTGTTTACGCTCGTCAAAGCCGTTGCGGGCAAAATCGCGCACGATATAGTGCAACTCGGCGCGATCCACACTGCCTTTGATGCCATGCAGGTGGTAAAAACCTTCGTAACCGGACGTTTTTTCCGGTACCTGGTCTTCCGGCACTTCGCGGTGGAAACGCATCGCCACATCCAGCGCATTGACCATCACGCCTTTTGCCGTTCCCGGATGGACGTTATTGCCGGTGATTTTTACGGTGACCGAGGCCGCGTTGAAGTTTTCGTATTCAAACTCCCCCATGCCTCCGCCATCGACGGTATATGCCCAGTCGGCAGCAAAGGCGGCGACATCAAAGTGCTGGATACCCCGGCCAATTTCTTCATCCGGCGTAAAGGCAACGCGCACTTCGCCATGCGCCACTTCACCCGAGGTCAGATGCGCGAGTGCCGTCATGATCTCGGCAATACCGGCTTTATCGTCCGCGCCCAGCAGCGTTTTACCGTCGGTGGTGATCAGCGTGTGTCCGGTCAGCTCATGCAGTACCGGAAACATCACCGGCGACAAAATTTCATCGCCAATACCGAGAGCAATATCACCACCGCGATAATTCTCAATCACCTGCGGGTTAACATTTTTTGCGGTGAAATCCGGGGACGTGTCCATATGGGAAATGAAACCGATGACCGGCGTCGGCCAGTTTACGTTTGACGGCAGCGTGGCCATCACAATACCGCGTGGGCTGCAGCCAACATCGCTCAGCCCCAGCGCACGTAACTCATCGCACAATCTTTGCGCCAGGCGGAGTTGTCCTTCAGTACTGGGAACCTGACGAACGTTACCTTTAGATTGCGTATCAAAAGACACATAGTTTAAGAAGCGATCAAGTAAGTTATTCATCTGTCTTCCCTTTGGATGCCAGTGCTTATTATGGATAGCGGAACAATGTTAAATATTGTTTCAGGTCAGTTTAGTGCGTTGGCGCGAGATTAACGTGGCGGATAATGGATGAGATCATGAAAACGCACCGGTTTCGTGCCCGCATTGCGGTAAGCATGGGCACAGTCAGCCTGAAAACGCACCCCTTCCCCCGCAGCAAGACGCTGCCACTGCCCCTCAACCTGCAACTCCAGCTCGCCCTCAATCACAATTACATGTTCGATCACGCCGCGTTCATGGGCGGCGGAGGCACTGGATGCCCCGGCGGCCAGCTCAATCACCAGCATTTCAAAATTCAGTGCAGCATCGAAAGGAAACAGCGGAAACACCTGCATAGCGCTGTCAAAGGCAGAGTAGCCCTGCTGCTGCCGTCGTGGTGTTGCACTGTCAACGGCGGGCGGTTCAATAAAAACAGAGAACGGCAGGTTAAAACCGGTAGCAATTTTCCACAGCGTCGCCACCGTCGGGCTGGATTCGGCGCGCTCGATTTGCCCGAGCATCGCTTTGCTCACGCCCGTCGCCTCTGCGGCCTGAGTCAGGCTCCAGCCACGTGCGCTGCGCTGAGTTTTCAGGGTGTGTGCCAGATGGTGTTGCAGACTGTCCACGTTGTGATCTCCTTTAAGCATCAAACGAGTATAACGCCTTGTGCGCTATAACGCACGGTGCTACCTTGAGCGTTATAACGGTCAACTTCCTGCTGTGGAACTCGCTATGCGCCCACCTCTTACGTTAAGTCACCTGACATTTCCCGCCATTGTCGCCGGGTTTGTTGCCGTGCTCGTCGGCTATACCAGCTCCGCAGCGATTATTTTTCAGGCCGCAGCGGCTGCCGGGGCGACGGCGTCGCAAACCGGTGGCTGGCTGACCATGCTCGGGCTGGCGATGGGCGTGACCACGCTCGGCCTCTCGCTGTGGTATCGCACGCCGGTGCTCACCGCCTGGTCAACGCCGGGCGCGGCATTGCTGGTGACCAGCCTGCCCGGCACCTCACTCAATGAGGCGGTGGGCGTGTTTGTTTTCGCCTCGGCGCTGATCTTTCTTTGTGGTATTAGCGGGCTGTTTGCCCGCCTGATGAATGCGATACCGCAGGCGATCTCTGCCGCGATGCTGGCCGGGATTTTACTGCGCTTTGGCGTGGATGCGTTTGCCGCACTCCAGGTCAACTTTGCCCTGAGCGGCAGCATGTGCCTGGTGTATCTGCTGGCGCGCCGCCTGCTGCCGCGCTATGCGATTATCCTCACCTTGCTGGCCGGATTAGCCGTGGCGGCGCTCCAGGGAGGAATTCATGCCACGCAGACGCAGAGCCTGGTGATGCCGGAGTTTATCCTGCCGCACTTCACGCTGGAAACGCTGCTGGGCATCGGCGTGCCGTTTTTTGTGGTCACTATGGCATCGCAGAATGCTCCCGGTATCGCCACCCTGAAAGCGCACGGTTATACGCTTCCGGTGTCACCGCTGATCGCCTGGACCGGGCTGGTTGCGCTGCTGTTGGCCCCTTTTGGTGGCTTTACGGTGTGTATTGCCGCGATTACGGCAGCCATTTGTATGGGACCGGAAGTACACAGCGATCCGCAGCGTCGTTACTGGGCCGCAGCCGCAGCCGGGGTGTTTTATTTGCTGGCGGGGATTTTCGGTGGGGCGATTAGCGGACTGTTTACGGCGCTGCCGCTGGCATTCATCCACACCATTGCCGGGCTGGCCTTGCTGGGCACCATCGCCGGGAGTCTGCAACGGGCATTAAGTGATGAGAAACAGCGAGATGCGGCGGTGATCACTTTTCTGATCACCGCCTCGGGCGTCACCCTGCTTGGCGTGGGTGCCGCGTTCTGGGGGTTAATCGGCGGAGTTATCGCCCACCTGGTCTTTTCGCTGACCAAACGCTGACGGCGCGTCGGCGCCTGTCAGTACCGGTACGGCCATGTTTTCCAGCAGGTCGTGAACCCATTCCGGGACCACTTCGCTGGCCAGGCCGTACTGTTTTTCTTCAAACTCGCTGCCCACCTGGCTCGGTTCCAGGTTCAGCTCCACGGTGTGAGCCCCCTCCAGACGGGCTTCATGGACGAAGCCTGCCGCCGGATAAACGTGCCCGGAGGTGCCAATTGCCACAAAATAGTCGGCCTGTGCCAGCGCCTGGTAGATCTCATCCATCTGCAACGGCATTTCGCCAAACCACACCACGTGCGGGCGCAAGACGGACGGGAACTGACAGCAATGGCAACGATCGTCGGGTTTCACATCCTCAGTCCATTGCAGGATCTGACCGCTGCTGGCGCAACGCACCTTTAACAGCTCACCGTGCATATGGATCACGTTACGGTTTCCGGCGCGTTCATGCAGGTTGTCGATATTCTGCGTCACCAGCAGGAAGCGTTCGCCCAATGCAGCTTCCAGCTCGGCCAGTGCCAGATGCGCCGCATTCGGCTGGATATCATCCTGCTGTAGCTGACGTCGGCGGGCATTGTAGAAATCCTGCACCTGCTGAGGGTTGCGGGCAAAACCTTCCGGCGTGGCGACATCTTCGACTTTGTGCTCTTCCCACAGGCCATCGGCTGCGCGGAAAGTACGGATACCGGACTCAGCGGAAATCCCGGCCCCGGTCAGCACCACCACACGCGGCAGCGGATGACGGGCAATTTCGATATTGCGGTCACGTTCGAAAATGCGCTGACGAAAACGCTGGTGAACCTGGCGTCGGGTCTTCTTATAGCGTGCCAGCCTTAGGCGGCGACGGGGTGTGCGCATCATCAAATCCTCTAATCCTCAATCTGCAGGGATGCCGCACCGCGCGGTGCGGAACATACCCCTGATAATAACGGGTGATTAACCCGGGTGCACTGAGAGTGTGCTGATAAACGTGCTACCTGCGCCAGGAAAATCCGCATCCTGTGAGCCCCCTCAATACATCCGCATTTTCACTGCCCACTCAGTACCCGTGCCGGGTCAATACGGCTGGCGCGGCGGGCCGGATACCAGCTTGCCAGCAGGCTGAGCAGCAGCGATGTGACCAGCACGATGCCGACATCACGCCAGTGCAGCTCTGACGGCAGGAAATCAATAAAGTAGATATCCCCGGAAAGGAAATGGTAACCGGTCAGCGCTTCAATCCCATGAATGATCGGTGTCAGATTGAACGCAGCCAGCACACCGACCACCACGCCGCTCACGCTACCCACCAGCCCGGCCAGCAGGCCATACCAGACAAAGATAGCGCGGATCAGCCCGTCTTTCGCCCCAAGGGTGCGCAGAACGGCAATGTCGCTGCTTTTATCTTTCACCGCCATCACCAGGGTGGAGACGATATTGAAGCAGGCCACGCCGATCACCAGCACCATCGCCAGATACATAATCGCGCGGATCATCTGGATATCGCGGTACATATATCCGTAGGTGCCTACCCAGCTGCGAATATAGACATACGCGTGGGTGATTTCGCCCGCCTGACGCACCAGGCTGACCGCATTGAACGGGTCAGTGGCTTTGATGGCGATGCCGGTTACACTTTCGCCCATGCCCAGCAGTTGCTGTGCATCGGCCAGCGGCACCAGCGCCAGGCTGTGATCGAGCATTCCGCTTAATTTCAGGATACCGATCACCTGTAAGCGAACACGCTTCGGCTGCAACAGTTTGTTCCCGGCATCGCTGTTCGGGATCATAATGGTCAGCCAGTCGCCCTGTTTCACTTTCAGGCTGTTGGCGACCCCCTGCCCCAGCAGGATCTGCTGCTTGCCCGCGCCAAAGTTTTGCCAGGCATCACCCTGCACATAGGAAGGCAGCGCACTGAGGCGGCTCTCCTGCTGCGGGTCAACGCCCTTGACCTGAACGGCCTGTAGCTTGCTGCCGCTTTCAATCAGCCCGGTGAAATTAATATAAGGTGCCGCCGCCGCAATGCCGGGAACCTGTTCCATTTTCGGCACCAGCCCCTGCCAGCCGGTGAACGGCTGGTTGACCGGCTCAATTTCTCCGTGCGGCACCACGGCCAGAACGCGGTTATTCAGTTCACGTTCAAAGCCGTTCATCGCGCTCAGACCGACAATCAGCACTGCCACGCCCAGCGCAATCCCGACCGTAGAGATCACGGAAATCAGCGAGACCATGCCCCCGCGCCGACGGCCACGGCTGAAGCGCAGGCCGAGCAGAAGAGAGAGAGATCCCGCCATCAGAGGCTACCCGCCAGTTTCACCTGGTCACTGAGCTGCCCGTCGCGCATTTCCATCTGACGACGCATACGTTTTGCCAGATGCAGGTCGTGGGTGACGACAAGGAAAGCCGTACCCTGACGCTGGTTCAGCTCGTTGAGCAGATCAAAGATGGCATCGGCGTTACGCGCATCGAGGTTACCCGTCGGTTCATCGGCCAGCACCAGGCGCGGGTTGTTGACCAGCGCACGCGCAATCGCTACACGCTGGCGTTCACCACCGGACAACTCTGACGGACGGTGCGCGGCACGGTGATCCAGCCCGACCGCTTTCAGCATATCAATGGCTCTCTGCTGCGCTTCGGCTTTGGCGGTCTGACCAATCAGCAGCGGCATCGCGACGTTTTCCAGCGCGCTGAAGTCCGGCAGCAGATGGTGGAACTGATAGATAAAGCCCAGCTCGCGGTTACGCAACCCGGCTTTGGCCGCCGAGGACATGCTGTTCAGCGACTGACCGTCAAACACCACTTCCCCTGAGGTCGGTGTATCCAGCCCGCCCATCAGGTGCATCAGGGTACTTTTCCCGGAACCCGAGCTGCCAACAATCGCCATCATTTCACCCGGCTCTACGCTGAAGGTAACGTTGCGCAGGACATCGGTCTGCACGCTGCCTTCCTGATAGCGTTTACACAGGTTGTCGCACTGCAACAGGATCTTGTTACTCATAACGTAAAGCCTCAGCGGGTTGAACGGCGGCCGCGCGCCAGGAAGGGTAAAGCGTTGACAACAGTGCCACGACAATCGCCGTCAGGGTGATGGTGGCGACCTGAGTCAGGGAAATGTCAACCGGTAAGGCAGCGCCATCAAGGAAGGCACCAATCACCGGCATCAGGTTATTTAACTGGCTGGCTAGCAGCACACCAAGCAGTGCGCCGAGCAGTGCGCCGACAATACCGGCCGTTGCCCCCTGCACCATAAACACCGCCACAATTTGACGGCGCGTCAGCCCCTGGGTTTGCAGGATCGCCACTTCACCCTGCTTTTCCATAATCAGCAGGCCCAGCGAGGTGACAATATTAAATGCAGCGACGGCGACAATCAGGCTGAGCAACAGGCCCATCATGTTTTTCTCCATCTTCACCGCCTGGAACAGTTCGCCTTTACGCTCACGCCAGTCTTTCCACACCAGCCCTTGCGGCAGGGTTTGCTGGCTCACGCTGTCCACCTGTAACGGTTTGTCCAGCCATAAACGCCAGCCCGTGATATTCCCGGCCGGGTAACGCATCAGACGCGAGGCATCCTGCTGGTTAACGAGGATTTGATAACCGTCGACATCGCTGTTGGAAGCAAAGGTGCCAATAATGGTGAAGAGACGCTGACTGGGAATACGCCCCATCGGGGTGAACTGGCTGGCTGACGGCACCATCAGACGCACCTGATCGCCACGTTTTACGCCAAGCTGCCCCGCCAGTTGCTCACCGAGGATCACATTGTACTTGCCTGATTCCAGCTGCTGCTGGCGCACGCTCACCAGGTACGGTGTTAACGGATCGGCTTCATCGGGATTAATGCCCAGCATCACGCCCACGCCGACGCTGCGCGCACTTTGCATCACCACTTCGCCGGTCGTCAGCGGTGTAACACGACTGACTCCGGAAAGATGCAGGCCGCTGGCAGGCAGCTGTTGCGGGTTAATCGACCCGGTGTCGCTGGTGATCAGCGCCTGCGGCATCAGGCCAAGGGTATTTTTTTCCAGCTCGTGCTCAAGGCCGTTCATCACCGACAACACGGTAACCAGCGCCATCACACCCAGCGTAATCCCGATAGCGGAAAGCCAGGAAACAAACCGCCCGAAGCGATCTGAAGCACGCCCGCGCATGTAGCGCAGGCCTATAAATAAGGCGACAGGTTGATACATGACATCCGTCTTTCTTATGGCAGTAAACAATTGGGAAGGATAATAAAGGTTAGCACTGCGTTATGGAACCACTAAGCCCCTGAGTCTGCACATTGTTTTGTCAATGGCTGAAACACTTTGCGCCTCACTGTGCCGGGGTAAGGTTCTCCGTCCCCTGCTGCAAACCGCTTACCTGCTGGCGTACTTAAGCCCACCCATTATCTGTGTTTAAGCGGGCTGACATCCCTGTGGATAGTGCGATGCTCAGGACACCCCCTTTCTTTTATGATTAAGCTCAGTGAGTTAGCATCACCAGGATTTTTCCCAAACCGCGTGACTGTGCATTTTTTTGTTCGATCACGGCTGGTTTTTGCGCTATATGTGGCATCACATAACGGCACTGGCCAGGAAACAGATTAAAAAGGCTTAACTGATTGAGTAGCGCAGATGATTGTCAGACCGTCCTGAAGCATTCTGCTAATAGCAATACCAGGAATAGTCTCAAGGAATTGCTTTCATCCGGGTTGTCACGTATGTTGTGGGCGCGTCATTTCGTGCCTATCCCCTGATGTCGATCTGTTATCTACCTGCAGCCAGCCAGTAAACTCGACCGTCTCGAGAGTGACCCGTTTTAACCGTCCTGAGCCTAAAGATGCCAAACTATAAATATAACCTGAACCGGGCCATCATCTTATTTGCCCTCGCGATGCTGTTATCCACAATTGGCCTGGAATCACGCGATTTAGCATCGCTGTCTTTGTTCTGGCCGAGTAACGCCATTCTTCTGGGCCTGCTGATCCGCTTCCCGTCGCTGGACAAACCCAGCACGCTGGTGGTGCTCTACCTTGGCATGCTCAGTGCTGATATCCTTTATGGCACCCAGGTGATCATTGCTGTCGGTCTGGATATCGCCAATATTCTGTTTATCGCCACCGCCCGCTGGGTGTTGCTCAGTAACCATTTCTTCACACGTGGGCATCCCCGCCGCTTGCAGGCACTGCTACACGTGTTTCCTGCCTCACTGCTGGGAGCAGCGGTCTGCGCACTGGTCGGCGCTGTCGTGAGCGAGCGCTACTTCAACGACGAGCTGTTTAAAGCCTGGTTCTCGTGGTTCTCCGAGCAGATGTCGACATCTATTCTGTTACTACCGCTGGTGATCAGCCTGCCGCGACGCGATGAACTGGTGCATCTGGCTGCCGCTCTGCGCGACAGCACCGTGCTACCGTTACTGGCGCTGGTGCTGACCACGATCGCCGGTATTTGGATCGGTGGCGGCGGCAGTCTGTTGTTCCCGTTACCCGCGCTGTTGTGGTGTGCGATCAGCTACCCACTGTTTATTACCTGTTTCCTGACGCTGTTTACCGGCATCAGCGAGATTATTCTGGTTGCGGGCAACGTGCTGAATATTCAGGGCAAAGACGATCTGTTCCGTATTGATAGTTTGTCATCCGCGCGCCTGGGGGTGGCAGCCATGCTGATCAGCCCCCTGATTGTGGCACTGAGTACCGCGTCAAACCGCAAGCTGGTGGCGCGGATTACCAAGCGTGCCGATTATGATTTCCTCACCGGGGCGCTGACACGCAGCGGTCTGGCCTCCAAACTGGAAACGCTGGTCACCCCGCGTAACCGCCCGCAGGGCTTTTTTGGCGCCGTGTTTGTGATTGATATTGATCGCTTTAAGAACATTAATGATACCTATGGCCATGCCAGCGGCGATTTTGTGCTGGCAAAGACGGTGGAGTGTATTCGTCAGGGATTACCCACGTCGGCGATGGTGTGCAGGATGGGGGGCGAGGAGTTTTTGGTATTAATAGAAGGAATTTCTCAGCCGCGCGCTTTTCTGTTAGCAAATCGCCTGCGCCACAGTATTGAAGAGAACCAGATCCTGCTTGAAGGCAATGATCTGAGTGTGACGGCCAGCATCGGTATCAGCGCGCTGAATATCAATAATGTGAACAGTCTGGACGAGTCGATTACTCAGGCCGATGAACAGCTCTATATCGCCAAGAGCAGCGGACGCAATCAGGTTCGCCCGGAGTTTATATTGTAGAAACCGGCCTTGCGAGGCCTGATGCGAATAAATAAAGGGCCGACCTGAAAAGGCCGGCTTTTTGCGTTACGCTTCGTTTTCGATGCGGTTTGCTTCGATTTCAAAATCCTGGATGGTGGTATCCAGCTCATCCAGCAGGCTGCCTTGCTGAGTCAGTAACTGGTTAATCTTCTCTGCAAAGCCTGTGTCTTTGTGCTCCCCCTGATCGAACGCCAGCCACTGTGATGACAGCGTTTCAGTATTACTCTGAGCATAATGGCGCATTTCTTTTAGCTGCGAAGTCACGTCACGTAAGTGGTCAGTCTGCGTTTTGCTTTCGTTATCACTCATGGATATTTCCTTTCATCGTTAAAAGAAGCCTACCCCTTTTGTGACCGGGTGAGGCGGTGAAAGTTCATAACCATTTTCTAACAACCGCCAAAGCGACAAAAAAAGGCCGGGTCACCCCGGCCTTAAGTTGTTGATTAGTAATACGCAATTTTTCTGTCGGTGCCGTTGACGTTCACCGTGATATAACCGGCAACGGTGGTGGTCGGCGCTGTTGCCACCGCTGTCGCCACCGTCAGAACCCCTTTCTCATTCGCCCCGACGCCCGCCAGCCCATTATGCAGGCTCATCCGTGCCGCCGGAGAGACAGTGCCGATCGTCGTGGCGTCCGTGACTTCACTCAGGTCAGGGGTAAACAGAGAACAGGAGCCTGATTCAAAGCGCGTTGGCCCGGTGGATTTCAGGTTAAACATGGTGTCGCCGCTGGCGGCTTTCAGTTTTACCCAAATCTCCGAAGTGGTTACTCCGATGCGGTTGAACTTGATATCCAGTACTGCCGGAGAACCATGATGCCGGATATCGCCATAGATCGCTGTGGCGCAGCGGGAGATGGCCAGATAACTGGTGCCGGACGACATCGCGATGATCGGGCTTCCTGCCGTCCCGGTCACCGCATCGTTCGCTGACTTACCGATCATCTCAATGATCCACTGCTGGTTGTCATTCGGCATAAAGACTTTACCCAGCTTGTACCATTTGTCGCTGGTAGACGTATTCGTGATTTTATAACCACTGTACCAGCCAGCCCGCATCGTTCCGCTCATCTGGGTCCCGAAACTTTCATCCCGACGCCAGCCGGTTTCATAGCCTGACAGCCAGCGTCCGGCGGCCGCGTTCAGGCTGACAGCCCCACCCGATTGCAGGTTTAGCTGGCGGATCTGCACGCGGGCATTGTCCATATTCAACGGATTAGTACAATCTTCCAGACTCAGTGCATCAACCAGCCACTGCCCGTTGTTGAGATCTCCGGGGAAGCGCGTGTGCTCGATCCACACGTTGCGTATCAGCCCCTGGCCTACGCGTGGCATCATCAGCGTCGCATCACCATATCCGTTCTGGAAGTTGGCGTTCGACAGTTCAATCGCCGTGGAGTGATCCCACACACCTGCGACGGTATCGGACCAGCCGACGTCAAAGACACGCGCATAGGTATTGAGCGAGTAGATTTGGTCGAACTTAGTATCCATCGTATCCAGCAGTTTGATGGCGGTTCCGCCAATATTCTGAGCGCGGAAGCAACTGATGAACACCGTCTCCCCCGCCACCATAATGTTTTCAAAGAAGGGCTGCTGGTTGGTACACATCTCGGCGGTGACAGCAGCTTTATTGGCAGTAATATCCGCCGAGGCCTGACCATTCCAGCAAATGCCTTTGATGGTGGTACGCCGGGCATTGACTTTGAATACCGGGGTGGTTGATTTATCCGAGACAATCGTGGTGCGCGGCATCCCCCCCTGCGGATTATCATCACCATAGAGATAGAAGAACGGTATCTCACTGGCGGAGAGATCGATCGGGTTGATCAGGAACTTCCCGCCGGGAAAACGGACCCCGAGATTCCTACTGCTGGTATTCACATTCTGCGCCCAGTTCAGCATCAGCCTGAACGCCCCGCTGTCGTCGGTGACGCCGTCGCCCTTGCCCCCGAAGTGATAGATGTTCAGCTCATCCTGGCTGTTCACCACGCGTTTCCAGAAAAAGCCCGTACCGACAGCGTAAGTACCGCTGTCATCCACGGGCAGCGCCGTCGTCACGAAACCAGCAAAGGTGCCGCCTCCACGAAATGTGGAGTCTTTATCGTAATAACGTTTTAATAATGCCATTTCGCCAGATTTTGATGGCGCAGTGGTACGTAATTCAGCAAAGGAGTTAACTTCAATCATAATAACCTCCAGGCAGCGCACAGCTATCAGCCGCCTTATTCAGGATAAATTAATGGGGTTGAGTGAAACAGAGGAAATAACAAACTTCGCAACACCTCCTAAATAAAATAATGCAGACGAGGTCTACTTGTTTTTACTGGCGCAAAGTGATGCCCAGAGATCGTTATGGGCATTAATTTGCCTGACGGTTCTGATATCCATTAACTGTGCATCCTGACCATGCGTATAAATAGGTGAGAAGATGGTGCAGGAAGAGTCGCTAATTAACTCACTTGCTATCGTCGGTGTTGAAGGGTGACTGCTGCAACTTGCGACGAGCGTCAGCATCATCAATAACAGCATTGATCGTTTGTACACGTTTTGCCTCCTCACTGTTATCTGCCTGTTTTTTTGCCACGACGACAATCTGAGCGGCACTTTTCTGCGCCTCGGCGATCTGGGCTTCCGCACGCTGCTGGCTTTTACCTACCTGCTTACCGCCGAACCAGGCCGCGATAAAGGCCCCGGCAACGGCAACGATCGCCAGCAGGCCATGCCCGCTACTGCTGAGTAGTGAAAGCAGCATGCTCATACCTTGCCCCCATTCAGCGCATCACGCTGTTTACTCAGGTTTTTCTGTTTAATAAACTGCGCCATAACGGCCATTGCCACCATAAAGGCACCCGTCATCCCGAGGAAGTTATGCGGCAGATACGACTTAATATCCTCAGGTAATGAACTCCAGGCTGTCAGCGCGGCATCGGGAAACGACTGCACCCACGCGGTCAGCGCCGAACCCACTGACGCCAGCCAGACAGACCAGGTTTTAAACAACAGGCGCGCATGATTGACCACCGCCACCCGCCCATAATGGACTAACAGCCAGATTGCCAGTGACGTCACAGCCACCAGCGAAACAAACAGGGTAAATTTCACAGGACCTCCTCGTATTGCGTATACGTTCCGCTGCGCATCACGTCAGCATGGCGCCGGGCGCGTTGGGGGGTTTGTCGTGCCCAGAGGCTGGCCAGCATCGCTTCCGCTGCACCGCTGAAATTCCCCGCCGCAATCAGCAACAGGGTATTTTTGAAAGCGGACAGCCCGTCAACGCCCAGCTGATACGCCATGCTGTACAGCACATCGGCGCGCGCCGGGTTGCACTGACGTAGCGCTGCCAGCATCGAAGGCCGCCGGTTAATCTCCTGCGCCTGGCCGTTCAGCATCTCCTGTAGCCAGACTTCGGCCACCGTTCGCGGCAGGCTGAAAATATAATTATCGAGTGCCGCACCTTTAGGTCCGATCTTAATTCCGCAGCCTACCGTCGGATATCCTTCCGTATCCCGGTAAGGCTTCTCCTGATACCCTTCCTCATACATTAAAATCTGAATGACTTTACTCATAGGTCACCTCACTAACAGGCAATAAAAAAGGATTACCACCGCAACCCTGAAGCGTGAACGTAATGAATAACACCGCGCCTCCCTGCACATAAAAAATAACACCCTCTCGCGGAGCGTTATTTAAAAAGTGGAATAGTAAAAGTCTGGATCAGAAATTGCGTACGCAATCACTGAGAGGGAAATATTTTTTATAGAGAGGATAATTAAAAAGGTTTTCATCGTGTTATCAGGCTGATTATTCACATTCCAGTTCACACTCCAGCGCACTTAATACGCCGGTGACAAAACCTTCCGCCGTCTGGATTTGTTTACGAATGGTGCCATCTGCGCAGCGGCGGCGGCGGGCAATTGAACGTAGCGAAATTTGATAGAGATAGTGCGCTACCAGAATATCGTGCTGCTCTTTATTCACAGTGATCAGCCGACTGATGCAGCCATCAAGGATAGCTCCGTCATGATCGCTACAGCTTAACCGCGTCATGCCGCGCGCAGTGACCAACCCTCTGAACCCTGCCGCAACCGAGGAGTAACCCAGGCCGCGCTCACCGCTCGCCGCCCATCCACCCCATCGCTCAAGTAACATTTTGATATCTCGCATAGCGTGCTCCTCTTTCCCGTCATACTTGCCGGATAACGTCACTTTTCATCGCATCCTGGCAACGACGCTGAATGTCGAAACGATATCTTTGCCGCATGCCACGATGTCAGAGTCGCCACTTGCGTTGCCGATACCCGAGAAGGCGGCAGTATTGCCACCGAAAAGAATGAGCCAGCGATTAGGCTGGACAGGCGAATTGATAAAGAGCGGTAAAAAACATCTGGCAATAGCGTGAAAGTCGCCCTTCAGGGACCACAACGTCTGATAATGTTGTGTTAAAAATGGCCCTGATTTGTTGTGACAAAATCGATCGGTCAGCGCCATACTGTACACAAGCCTGTTTCGCTCGCTGCCGCATGAAACACGCCCTGTTACGGCAGATGAATGGAAGCACTCATACCTATAGGTATAGAATCAATCACAATAATAGCAAATAGTATTAAGTTAGATTATAACAAAGCGTGTTTGACGAAAAATACGCGTCGCTATAAATTCTGGTATATGAAACCGAATACACTCGCCTGGCGACTGAACATGGCTATGACCATGATGGGAATTACACAGGGTGCTTTGGCAAAAGCATCGGGCGTATCACAGCCAACAATCTGGCGTCTGACAAAGGGTGAAGCAGAAGGGTCACGTAAGCTGGTCGACATTGCCAGAGCGCTGGATATCAACGTGGAATGGCTGGCAAATGGCGCAGGAGAGATGCGCGGAGCAGCAGCGGCGGGACAGGCAGACAAAGTTAAAAATGGCACCACTGTACCGCTCTGGGATGCCAACGGTAAAACCAGCGAACTGGTCAGCGTGCCCACCGGCGTGAAGGCGAAAAAGAGCTGGCGTGCCTATGTTCTTGACCGCAACAGTGGCTGTGCTGAGGCCACCGCAGGGAGCATTGTCATTATCGACAGCGATGTACCAGTAGAATCTGGAGATTTAGTCATTGCGCTGATGAACGCTCGCATCTCTGTCTATCGTTATCTGGAAGGCCCTTCAAACGGTTTCTTAACCGTCGATGACCCGCGACTCCCCGCCGTTGAGCTGTCGGATGACGTCCGTCTTATCGGCGTAGCCATCTTCCTGATCCGTGACTTACGGCGGTAGTCGCTCACATCCTGCTCCGGCAGGATGGTCTCTTCGTAGTAACCGCCAGACACCCTGAACAACACAGATACCATCAGTTTTTCCTCGCGGTAAACCATCAATGCCCCTCACTTCATGAGCCTGACAGTGTTCATCTATCGATATAACTGAATAGATTAGTAAAGCTTTTGACATCTTAACGAACAAACTGGCAATTAATGAAAATTAAATATTAAAAATCAATAATTTCAATAAAATACACCAATAGCCAAGGTTATTTAACTCATAACTATTGATATTAATAATAACTATAGCTATCGTTTTTAAGAGCACAAAACATCAGTGGTGCTTAGGGGAAGTTTTCCGAAGAGAACCCAGGGGAGCAGAAGCCTGTTTCCTGCATCGGAGGTCTGTATGACAACGATATTCTGGAAAACGGCGAGGCCATTCGGTACTTGTCGTAGTCGTTACAAAACACGGCGTGCCGCCGCCGTCGCTGCGCGTCAGCGTGAAAAAAGGCTACTGCGTAGAATTAGTGATTTGCTGGGTCAGGAGGAGAGCGTGACGTTAAGCGAGACAATGCGCTGTGCATTCCCCGGCAGACAGTGCTGCCCACAGTGTGGCTTACCGGGGCCAGGAAGCCGGCCATCCTGTTCATTTTGCTCAGTTGCCGATCAGCCAGTGCCGGACAGATAAAAAAAGGCCGCACGATGGCGGCCTGCTTGTCTTAGCGATCGGTATCGCTTTCGTCGTCCTCACTGAGTAAGGACTTAATAAAG
Source organism: Erwinia sp. AnSW2-5 (assembly GCF_045107195.1). Classification (NCBI taxonomy): domain Bacteria; kingdom Pseudomonadati; phylum Pseudomonadota; class Gammaproteobacteria; order Enterobacterales; family Erwiniaceae; genus Erwinia; species Erwinia sp. AnSW2-5. The sequence goes on along the minus strand of NZ_JBJGXA010000012.1, from coordinate 16,447 downwards.
CTTCGCTGCGCGGGTGTTAACACCCAACCTTCCAGATCCACGGTGACCGGGTGAGCATCATCAGTGCTGTCCGGTAGAGGATCCGCAGGCGCTTCCGTCTGAAGATCGACGGGTGGGTTATGACTGTCTTTATCCATAAGTTCTGATGAAGGAACCTCAGTAAGAAAGCGCACCAGCCAGATCACGCCAAATCGACGTAACAGGCCCTGTATGTTATCTCCCTTACTCCTTCAGTCTCCTTTTAATGATGCCCAGTTTTATTCTAGGATTTTTCAGACAAGTGATAAATGAATTATTCTGATGTGTGAATTAGCGCAATGATTGTCGCTATGTTGCAGGGTCGTTGCACGGAGAAGTGAGAGCAGGCAGGACAGGCATAGCCTGTCTTCCCTGCCTGATAAAAATGATGTCCCCGGCGAATAACGCACCCACGGTGTCACACTGGCGATAGTTCGGATGAATGTCCTGAACTCAGGCAATCAGTGGGTGGCGTCTTCCAGCACCTGGTGGATCACCGCTGAAAGCTGGTTGATTTCGAATTTCGCCACATAGCCATTCGCCCCAACTTTACGGACGTGATCTTCGTTAGCACTGCCGGAAAGTGAAGAGTGGATCACCACAGGAAGATCCTTCAGATTGTGATCGCTTTTGATGTTACGCGTCAGCGTAAAGCCATCCATCTCCGGCATTTCGAGGTCGGTTAATACCAGGGCGATCTTGTCATGGATAGAGGTGCCCTCTTCCTGCGCTTCCTTGTAGAGCTTTTTAATTTTTTCCCAGGCTTCGAGGCCAGTGGTATGCATCTCGGCAGGTATACCCATCGCTTTCAAGCCCTGCTCCAACATCTGACGGGCAACCTTCGAGTCTTCCGCCACAATCGCTATCGCGCCCGGTTTCAGCTTGAAGGTTTTTATCTTGATATCGCCTTCTTTCACTTCACGAACGGAAGGAATGACATCATGCAGGATCTGCTCAACATCCAGCACCATTGCCATGTTGTTGTTGTTATCCAGGCAGGCAATGCTGGTAATGTTACGGGTGCTGACGCCGGATTCCGCTGCATGGACCTGGCTCCAGTCAAGGCGCACGATATCCTCGACAGATTCCACTGCAAACGCCTGAGTGCTGCGCGCGTATTCAGTGACCAGCAACAGATTGAGGCCCGTCGCCGGGATACAGCCCGCCACCGCAGGCAGATCGATCACCGGGATTAACTGCCCGCGAATATTTGCCATACCCAGCAGCGGTGACTTCATACCCGCCGCACGGGTGATGTTGGTCATCGGCACAATTTCACGCAGTTTAAAAACGTTGATGCCGAACAGTTCAGGCTTATCGTCCTGATGAGCAGACCCCAGGCGGAATAACAAAAGTTCGAACTTATTCGATAATGCGAGATTCGCTCTCTCATCGATCTCTTTTTGAAAGTTATCCATGTCTACCTCAGGTTATTATTCATTGTTGTTAGTCGGTGCAGAAAAACAGCACGCGCTCAGGATCGCTGTTGAAGGTTATCGGCAGTGACGAAGAAAAATACAGGGCAGATTGCAGGGTTTTTGAACGAGGGCGAGAAAAAGATGAGTGTAACATACCCCTTCCGGCGCTTATCTCCGGCACTCAATGGTGTTAGCTCTGTGAGGGGCGCAAGAATGATACAAGCCAGGAGTATTCCTAACAAGTTAAATGATATTAAGTATCATTCTCATGAGGATTTACACTGTCTGATGGAGCACATATGGCAGGGCTGATGAATTCCAGCCCTGTTGAAGTAACACTGCCAGCGGCTAAACCTGCATATTCATAATGTCACTGTACGCGCTGACCAGTTTGTTACGCACCTGGATGCCCATCTGCATTGAGACGCTGGATTTTTGCATATCCACCATCACGTCATTCAGTGAGACACCTTCTTTACCCATCTGGAAGTCCTGCGCCTGAGCACGAGATTCCGTCTGCGTTTCACTGATCTTGTTTAGCGCGGCTTTCATCTCAGCGCCAAAATCTGCATGCGATGCACTGTCTGCACCTTTACCGCCAGCGGCCTGCATTGCTGTGGTTTGCAGCGCCTGCATCACACTCTCAATACCCTGAATAGCCATGTTTTCTCCCGGAAGAACGATGTGGTGATTACGATTGCAGACAAACTTAACACAATGTCAATAAGACAAAGCCCGTAAATAGCCGCATAAATCACAGCTTATCCAGCCATCGAATTTCTCATTTCAGAAAATAATGGCAGTCCATTGAGGTGGAAATTTTTTAAGCCAGCGCATCAGGGAGTCAGTTTTGTTACGACACTACACGCAACAGTCCGGTCAACTGTCAGGCAGGAACGAGTCATGAATGCAACTGTCACACAGGATAATCCAGAGAAGAAAGGTTTGAATGACCTGTTCGCTCGCCTACGCGCTAACCCCCGCATCCCTATTGTTGTTGCGGCGGCCGCGGTTATTGCCGTCGTTATTGCGATGGCACTGTGGGCCAGGCAGCCAGATTATCGCGTCCTTTTTAGCAACCTCAGTAATGAGGATGGCGGCACCATCGTCACGCAGCTGACCCAGATGAACGTACCGTATAAGTTCGACGATCAGGGTGGCGCGCTGTTGGTTCCCGCTGCACAGGTGCATGAGTTGCGCCTGCGCCTCGCTTCACAGGGGTTACCGAAAGGTGGCTCTGTGGGGTTCGAGCTGCTGGATAAAGAGAAATTCGGTATCAGCCAGTTCAGCGAGCAGGTGAACTACCAGCGTGCGCTGGAAGGTGAGCTGGCACGCACCATTGAAACACTCGGCCCGGTTAAGGGTGCACGCGTGCATCTGGCGATGCCAAAACCAACGCTGTTTGTCCGTGAGCAGAAATCACCGTCCGCGTCGGTGACCCTGGCATTGCAGCCGGGTCGTGCGCTGGATGAAGGCCAGATCAACGCCGTTGTCCACATGGTGTCCAGCAGCGTCGCGGGTATGCCACCGGGTAACGTGACCGTCGTTGACCAGGCGGGCCGTCTGCTGACTCAGAATGATCCAACCGGGCGTGACCTCAATGACACCCAGTTAAAATATGCCAGCGATGTCGAAGCGCGTTTCCAGCAGCGTATCGAAGCCATCCTGGGTCCTATCGTTGGCAACGGCAATGTCCATGCGCAGGTGACCGCGCAGATCGACTTTAACACCCGTGAGCAGACCGACGAGCAGTACAAACCGAACAGCAATCCTGACCAGCAAGCCATTCGCTCACGCCAGACCAGCAACAGCGAACAACTCGGTGGCCAGTATCCTGGTGGTGTTCCGGGTGCCCTGTCGAACCAACCGGCACCGGCAAACGCAGGTCCGATTACGACGCCAGCTAACGGCGCCGCAGGTGCCAATGGCGCAGCAGGTGCAGCTGGCGCTAACGGCGCAGCAGGTGCTAATGCGAATAATGCGGCGGCCAATGCAGCCACCAGCAGCGCTCAGAAAATCGTGCCGTCGAATACCCGTAACGATGACACCACGAACTATGAAGTGAATCGCACCATCCTGCATACCAAGATGAATGTCGGTGAAGTTCAGCGTCTGTCCGTTGCGGTGGTAGTGAACTACCGTACCGATGCCGCCGGTAAGCCGATTGCGCTAAATGACGCACAGCTCAAGCAGATTGAAAACCTGACCCGCGAAGCAATGGGCTTCTCGGAGCAGCGTGGTGACAGCCTGAACGTCGTTAACTCTCCGTTCACGGAAAACAGTGACCTTGGCGCTGAACTGCCATTCTGGAAACAGCCTGCGTTTATCGAGCAGATGCTGGAAGCCGGACGCTGGTTACTGGTGCTGATTGTGGCTTACATCCTCTACCGCAAACTGGTTCGTCCGCAGCTGCGTCGTAAAGCAGAGCAGGAGAAAGTTGCACTCGAGGCCGCAGCTGTTGCAGCAGCCCGTCAGTCTGAAGATGAAGAGTCAGGTATCTCCGTCAAGCTGTCGAAAGATGAACTTGACCAGGAACGTAAATCTCAGCACCGCATGAGTGCTGAGGTCATGAGCCAGCGTATTCGTGAGATGTCAGAAAATGACCCACGCGTAGTGGCTCTGGTTATTCGCCAGTGGATGAAGGACGAACTATGAGTCTCACCGGTACTGAAAAAAGCGCCATTCTGATGATGACGATTGGCGAAGATCGCGCGGCCGAGGTGTTTAAACACCTCGACTCCCGCGAGGTGCAGCATCTTAGCTCTGCCATCTCCAATATGCGTCAGGTGTCTCATAAGCAGCTTACCGATGTGTTGCGCGAGTTCGAGATTGATGCGGAGCAGTATGCGGCGCTGAGCCTCAACTCTAACGACTACCTGCGTTCCGTGCTGATTAAGGCGCTGGGCGAAGAGAAAGCCTCTACCCTGCTGGAAGATATTCTCGAAACACGCGAAACCACCTCCGGGATGGATACGCTCAACTTTATGGAACCACAGTCGGCTGCCGACCTGATCCGCGACGAACATCCGCAGATCATCGCCACCATCCTGGTCCACCTGAAGCGTGGCCAGGCGGCCGACATTCTGGCGCAGTTCGACGAACGTTTGCGTCACGATGTCATGCTGCGTATTGCCACCTTCGGCGGCGTACAGCCAGCCGCGCTGGCAGAACTGACCGAGGTGCTCAACGGCCTGCTGGATGGTCAGAATCTCAAGCGTGCGAAGATGGGTGGTGTTCGTACCGCGGCAGAGATTATCAACCTGATGAAAACTCAGCAGGAAGAAGCGGTTATCGAAGCGGTTCGCGAGTTCGACGGCGAGCTGGCACAGAAAATCATCGACGAAATGTTCCTGTTCGAAAACCTCATCGAAGTGGACGATCGCAGCATCCAGCGCCTGTTGCAGGAAGTGGAATCCGAATCGCTGCTGGTGGCTCTGAAAGGTTCCGAGCAGCCATTGCGCGAGAAGTTCCTGCGCAACATGTCGCAGCGTGCGGCCGACATCCTGCGCGACGACCTCGCCAACCGTGGTCCAATGCGTATGTCTGCAGTGGAAAACGAACAGAAAGCGATTCTGTTGATTGTCCGTCGTCTGGCCGAGACCGGCGAGATGGTGATTGGTGGTGGCGAGGAAACCTATGTCTGATAACGCGTCCCTGCCCTGGCAGCGCTGGCAGCCGAACGATCTGGCACGCCTCGATCGCCCGCTGATCGAAGAGCTGGTATTACCTGAAGTCACAGATGCTGATGATCCGATTGCTCAACAACAGTTTCAGTTAGAACAGTTACAGGCGCAGGTCCGTAACGAAGCCCAGGGTCTGGGTTACGCAGAAGGACAGCAACGCGGCTTTTCTGAAGGTCAGAAATCCGGCTATGACGCCGGTTTTCAGCAGGGACTGGCAGAAGCACAGCAGCAGCAGGCGCCGTTACAGGCGCGTATGCAGCAGCTGGTTTCCGAGTTTCACCATACGCTGGAAGCCCTGGACAGTGTGATTGCCTCACGTCTGATGCAGCTGGCTCTGGAAGCGGCCCGTCAGGTGATTGGCCAGGCTCCTCACGTCGACGGTACCGCCCTGCTGCGTCAGATTCAGGGCATGTTGCAACAGGAACCGATGTTCAGCGGCAAACCCACGCTGCGCGTGCATCCCGATGATTTGCCGCGCGTGGAAACCACGCTGGGCGCGACGCTCAGTCTGCACGGCTGGCGCCTGCTCGGGGACAGCACCATTCATCCGGGTGGCTGCAAGGTCAGCGCGGAAGATGGCGATCTGGATGCCAGTATTGCCACACGCTGGCATGAACTCTGCCGCCTGGCTGCACCGGGAGAATTGTAATGACAACTCGCCTGTCGCGCTGGCTTGGCGCACTCGACAACTTTGAAGAACGTCTGGCCCAGGTGCCGGACGTCCGTCGTTATGGTCGTCTGATCCGCGCTACGGGTCTGGTACTGGAAGCGACCGGGCTGCAACTGCCGCTGGGTGCCACCTGCGTGATTGAACGTCACGACAGCCAGGGCGTCAGCGAAGTAGAAAGTGAAGTGGTGGGTTTTAACGGCCAGAAGCTGCTGCTGATGCCGCTGGAAGATGTTGAAGGTGTTCTGCCTGGGGCTCGCGTGTACGCGCGTATCGCAGGCGACAAACAGAATAGCGGTAAGCAGATGATGCTTGGCCCTGAACTGCTGGGTCGCGTGCTGGACGGCAGCGGACGTCCGCTGGACGGATTGCCTGCGCCAGAAACCGGCTATCGCGCACCGCTGAACACCCCGCCTTTTAACCCATTACAACGTACGCCGATTACCGATGTGCTGGATACCGGCGTGCGGGCGATTAACGCCCTGCTCACCGTTGGACGCGGCCAGCGTATGGGCCTGTTTGCGGGTTCCGGTGTGGGTAAAAGTGTGCTGCTGGGCATGATGGCGCGTTATACCAAGGCCGATGTGATTGTTGTTGGTCTGATTGGTGAGCGTGGTCGCGAAGTTAAAGACTTTATTGAGAATATACTGGGTACAGAAGGACGTGCGCGTTCGGTAGTGATCGCCGCCCCGGCTGACGTTTCTCCCCTGCTGCGTATGCAGGGTGCATCCTACGCCACCCGTATCGCCGAAGATTTTCGTGACCGTGGCCAGCACGTGCTGTTGATCATGGATTCCCTGACGCGTTATGCCATGGCTCAGCGTGAAATTGCCCTGGCCATCGGTGAACCGCCTGCGACCAAAGGCTATCCGCCTTCCGTCTTCGCTAAATTACCGGCGCTGGTAGAACGTGCCGGTAATGGCATCGACGGCGGCGGTTCCATTACCGCTTTCTATACCGTACTGACCGAAGGGGATGACCAGCAGGATCCGATCGCTGACTCAGCGCGTGCCATTCTTGATGGTCATATTGTTCTGTCACGCCGCCTGGCGGAATCGGGCCACTATCCGGCCATCGATGTTGAAGCCTCCATCAGCCGCGTGATGGCACACCTGATCGATGAAACCCATTACGCCCGTGTGCGTCAGTTTAAACAGCTGCTGTCGAGCTATCAGCGCAACCGTGATTTGGTCAGCGTGGGCGCCTATGCGGCGGGAACCGACCCGACACTGGATAAAGCGATCAAACTCTACCCTGAACTGGAAGCGTTCCTGCAACAGGGCATGTTTGAGCGCAGTACTTTCGACGATGCCAGCCTGCATTTGCAGGCGATTTTTGGTTAAGTTTCATCTGAAGTCGCATCACGCCCTCTCGCGTGATGCCGCCTGACTGGAGGGCTTTATGACAAAGACAGTCTCAGCCATCGATACGCTGCGCGATCTGGCGCATAAAGATGTGGAAAAAGCCGCCATTCAGTTAGGTGACGTGCGTCGAGCGCAAAAACAGGCCGATGAGCAGCTCGACATGCTGCTCAATTATCAGGATGAATACCGCAAGAATCTCAACAACACCATGAGCGAAGGGATAGCCAGTACCCGTTGGTACAACTATCACCAGTTTATTCAGACGCTGGAAAACGCGATTGAGCAACATCGCCAGCAGCTGCTGCACTGGAATACGCGCGTGGAAAATGCATTGCGCCTGTGGCGCGACAAACAACAACGGCTGCACGCCTACGAGACCCTTCAGTCACGCGCGCTGGCTACCGCTCTATTACAAGAAAACCGTCTCGATCAGAAACGGATGGATGAATTTGCCCAACGGGCATCATTGAGGAAAGGCGAATGATAACCTTACCAACTGCGGTCACGACGACGGCAACCCCTGGCAGCGCGAAAGCCAGCAGCACTGGCGTCAGCAGCGACAGCACCCTTGGCAGCACCGGCAGTGAATCAACAGTGGGTGGGGAGGCCTCGCAGCAGGGATTCCTGACTCTTTTAGGCAACCGCCTGCTCTCTCTGGCCCAACAGGGTGGTACGGGCGTGGCCGTCGATGGCACCGACGTCGCCGCCAGTGATGAGGGTAAAGCAGCAAAAAAACCCGGCATCAGTGACCTGTTAGCCGCGCTGGACAAGCCCGATACGCTGACCGCTCTCTTGCAGCCGCAGCAGGCCAAAACCGAGTCCAAAGACGATGTGACGACGGATGAGAAAGAAGCCCCGGCGGTGACACTTAGCGACAGCGATCTCCAGGCATTGCAGGCGCTTTATGCCATGCTGCCGAACAACGCTGCCGTTCCTGTTGCCAGCACTGCGGCAAAAAGCAGCGATCTGCTCACCAATGGCCTGAATAAAAGCGATAAACAATCGACGCTGAATGCCCTGAGTGCGGCGCTGGGTAAAGTGACCACCGAAGAAGGTGATGCCACTGGCGCTGACGCTAAAAACAGCAATAGTCCTCTTTTGGTTCCAGTTAATGCAAAATCTTCTGACGCCAGCGGCACCGGCAAAGGCTCCGTAAACCCAGGCGCTGTGACTATCGACCCGGCTTTTCAGCAGGTTATGAGCAACGTTAGCAAAGATATCGATAAAGAAAATTCAAGTTCTGCCCCTAACGCGACGATAACCAATAATGTGATCAGTACCGCGTCTTCATTGCTTACCCCGACATCAACCTCGATGGTAAGTGCACCGGCAACCCCTCTGCTGAATTCTCAGCTGGGGAGTCCGGAATGGCAGCAGGCACTGGGACAACAGATCCTGATGTTCAGTCGCAACGGGCAGCAGACCGCCGAGTTGCATCTGCATCCGCAGGACCTGGGCAGTATCCAGATTAGCCTGAAACTGGATAATGACCAGGCCCAGCTGAGTATGGTGTCAAATCAGAGCCAGGTCCGGGCCGCACTGGAGGCAGCATTGCCTCAACTGCGCGCCTCTCTGGCTGAGAGTGGCATCAACCTGGGTCAAAGTAATGTCAGTAGCGATGCGTTCCAGCAAGGTCAGTCCTTTACTGGTCAGCAGGAACAGCAGCGCAATAACAACGGAAGCCCGTTTAGTCTTGCTACAGAAAATGACAGTGATGTGACGCCAATTGCCGTTCCTGCCGCCCTGCAGGCGCGCGCAGCCGGCTCCAATGCTGTTGATATTTTCGCCTGACGGCAACAAACGCGTAAGCTGATGGCAAAACTCGCGTCTTTTCTGCCTATTGTTTGGCGCAAGACGCGGGATAATTTGTCATAACGCCGTGGGACAGTGGATTACGTGGCACCGCCCCCGAAAATAATCACAGGAAGTTACAGCTAATATGACTGATAACGCTAAAGCCAAAAGCGGCAAACGTAAGCTCCTGATACCGGTGTTAATCATTGTGACCCTGGTCGCTTGCAGCGTGGCGGGCTATACAGTCTGGCGCATGATGAAAACTCCGGCTGATGCCGCTGCGGCAGCAAAGCCGGAGCCGCCACCTGCGCCGGTGTTTTTTGCTCTGGATACTTTTACGGTAAATTTGATCAATCCAGATAACGACCCGGATCGTGTGCTTTACGTGGGCTTTACGCTGCGTTTACCAGACGAAGAATCGCGTCGTCGTATGAATGATTATCTGCCGGAAGTCCGCAGTCGTCTGCTGCTGTTGCTTTCACGTCAAAGTGCCTCGGCGTTAGCGAATGAACAAGGCAAGCAGGCATTAGTAGAACAGATAAAACAGGTACTGGCACCTCCGCTGGTGCAGGGACAACCACAGCAGGTCGTGACAGATGTCCTCTTCACGGCCTTCATTCTGCGGTGATGGAAATTTATGGGCGATAGCATTCTTTCTCAGGCAGAAATTGACGCACTACTCAATGGCGACAGCGATAGTGCGACAGAAGATAAGGTCAGTAGCGGCGGCGATAACGATATTCGCCCCTATGATCCCAATACCCAGCGCCGCGTAGTTCGTGAGCGTCTGCAGGCACTGGAGATCATTAACGAACGTTTTGCGCGTTCTTATCGTATGGCGCTGTTCAATCTGCTGCGCCGCAGCCCGGATATTTCGGTCGGCGCGATCAAGATTCAGCCATACCATGAGTTTGCCCGCAATTTGCCGGTGCCAACTAACCTTAACCTTATCCACCTCAAGCCGCTGCGTGGCACGGCGCTGGTGGTTTTCTCGCCAAGTTTGGTGTTTATCGCCGTAGATAACCTGTTTGGTGGTGATGGCCGTTTCCCAACGAAAGTTGAGGGACGCGAATTCACCCATACCGAACAACGCGTCATCCGTCGCATGCTGAAGCTGGCACTTGACGGGTATAGCGATGCCTGGAAGCCAATTTATCCGCTGGAAGTCGAGTACGTTCGTTCAGAGATGCAGGTGAAGTTCACCAACATCACCACCTCACCTAACGATATCGTGGTGACCACGCCGTTCCAGGTCGAGATTGGCAACCTGACCGGTGAGTTCAATATCTGTATTCCATTCAGCATGATCGAACCGCTGCGTGAAACGCTGGTGAACCCACCGCTGGAAAACTCGCGCAGCGAAGATGAAAACTGGCGTGACACGCTGGTGAAGCAGGTTCAGCACTCTGAGCTGGAGCTGGTGGCAAATTTTGCCGAAGTCTCGATGAGAATTTCACGTCTGCTGGCTTTAAAACCTGGCGACGTATTACCGATTGAAAAACCGGACCGCATTATTGCCCATGTGGATGGCGTGCCGGTGTTGACCAGCCAGTACGGAACGCTGAATAAGCAGTACGCTCTGCGCGTGGAACACCTGATCAACCCGATTTTGAATTCGCTGAATGAGGAACAGCCCGATGAGTGATACGAATAAGCCGTCCGATGACGACATCTCTGCGGACGACCTGTGGGCTGACGCAATGAATGAACAGGTAAAATCATCTCCTACCGACAGCGTGTTTAAATCGCTGGATATAGGGGATGTGTCCGGTGCTTCGCAAGATATCGATATGATTATGGATATCCCGGTCAAACTGACCGTTGAACTGGGTCGCACCAAAATGACGATCAAAGAGCTGCTGCGTCTGTCGCAGGGTTCGGTGGTCGCACTGGATGGATTAGCGGGTGAGCCACTGGATATCCTGATTAACGGTTATCTGATTGCTCAGGGTGAAGTGGTGGTGGTCGCCGATAAGTATGGCGTGCGCATTACCGACATCATTACCCCGTCTGAACGTATGCGTCGCCTGAGTCGCTAAATGAATACCACGCAGCAGCAGCCAGTCATCCCACAGCCGGCCATTTCAACCGGCTCCATGCTCACTCAGGTGAGTGGTGTGCTGGCGGCAATTATTATTCTTATTCTCGCCTGTGCCTGGGTGGCAAAACGCTTTGGTTTTGCTTCACGGCGCAGCGGCAGCCAGACACTGAATATCAGTGCAAGCTGCTCGCTGGGTCAACGTGAACGCGTGGTCATTGTCGACGTTGATGATGCGCGTCTGGTGCTGGGTGTCACTGCCCAGCAAATTACCCATCTGCACACGCTGCCTGCCAAACCTCAGCCAGAGACAACCGACGCTGCGGAGCCAAAGCCCGATTTTCGTCAGGTACTCCAGTCATTAATGAAAAGCGCCGGGAAGAAAAAATGAAACGCACCCTTCCACTGCTGCTGCTCGGCCTGCTGATGCTGGCACCTGATGTTTATGCCCAGTTACCCGGTCTGATCAGCAAACCGATGGCCAATGGCGGCCAGAGCTGGTCACTGCCGGTTCAGACGCTGGTGTTTATTACCTCGCTGACCTTCCTGCCAGCCATCATCCTGATGATGACCAGCTTCACGCGCATCATTATTGTTTTTGGCCTGCTGCGAAGTGCTCTCGGTACCCCGTCTGCGCCACCCAATCAGGTGTTACTCGGTTTGGCGCTGTTTTTGACCTTCTTTATTATGGGCCCGGTGTTCGACAAGATTTATACCGATGCCTATCAGCCGTTCAGTGAAGACAAAATCAGCATGCAGGAAGCGATTGAGAAAGGCGCACAGCCGCTGCGTGAGTTTATGCTGCGTCAGACACGTGAAGGTGACCTGGCGCTGTTTGCGCGCTTAGCCAACACGCCGCCGATTGCCGGACCTGAAGCCGTGCCAATGCGTATTTTGCTGCCCGCTTACGTCACCAGCGAACTGAAAACGGCTTTCCAGATTGGTTTTACCGTCTTTATCCCGTTCCTGATTATCGATCTGGTGGTCGCCAGCGTATTGATGGCCCTCGGGATGATGATGGTGCCCCCGGCGACCATATCGCTACCCTTTAAGCTGATGCTGTTTGTGCTGGTCGATGGCTGGCAGTTGCTGGTCGGTTCGCTGGCCCAAAGTTTCTATTCCTAACGCGGAGCCACGACAATGACACCTGAATCGGTAATGGTACTGGGGCATGATGCCATGTTGATTGCGCTGGCGTTGGCGGCCCCGCTGCTGCTGGCTGCGCTGGTCAGTGGTTTTCTCATCAGCCTGTTACAGGCGGCAACCCAGATCAACGAACAAACGCTTTCCTTTATTCCTAAGATCCTGGCGGTTGTCACCACTATCGTGATTGCCGGTCCGTGGATGCTGAATCTGGTGCTCGACTATATGCGCACCCTGTTCAGTAACCTGCCGTACATGATCGGATAATGATTCTTTTTGACAGTAGTCAACTCCTGTTCTGGATAAGTCAGCTATTTTGGCCCCTCGCCCGCGTGCTGGCTTTGATCATGTCTGCGCCATTGCTGAATGAAAAATCCATCAGCCGTAAAGTCAAAATCGGGCTGGGCGTGATGATTACCTGGGTACTGGTGCCTTCCTTACCGCCCACTGACGTTACGCTGTTCTCCGTGGGGGGGTTCTGGCTGCTGATTCAGCAAATACTGATCGGCGTGTCGATTGGCTTCACCATGCAGTTTGCTTTCGCCGCCGTGCGCACAGCTGGTGAAGTAATAGGTTTGCAGATGGGGTTATCCTTTGCCACCTTCTTCGATCCGAGCAGTCGACTGAATATGCCGGTACTGGCACGCTTTCTGGATATGCTGGCCATGCTGCTGTTTCTGTCGTTCAACGGTCATCTGTGGCTGATCTCGATGGTGGCTGACAGTTTTCATACTTTGCCCATTGGGGGGGAACCGCTTAACGGCAATGCGTTCATGGCCCTGACCAAAGCGGCGGGTCTGATTTTCCTTAATGGCATGAGATTAGCGCTACCGTTAATCACACTGTTACTCACCTTAAACCTGGCACTGGGTTTGTTAAACCGCGTTTCACCTCAACTCTCCGTTTTCGCTATCGGTTTCCCCGTCACCTTATCAATCGGTATGGTGTTCATTAGCCTGATGATGCCGCTTCTCGCACCTTTCTGTGAACATTTGTTCAGTGAAGTGTTCGACTTGCTAGCAACCTTGCTCAGCGAATTACCCGGTAAGTAAACTTACCTATTCTCATTTTTGTGCAAAGTTATTGTTAAGCGCTGAAAATACATCAGTGTATTTTTTGCACCGTTATTTGCAGAATTTCCTTAAGGAAATTCTGATAAATGCACTAGCACGATGAAAATCATTCTTATTAAAACGCACTTAGCGTATTTTATCCCCTCAAACCGATGATTTGTTGCGAAAGAGCTAACGGTTAAAAAACACTCAACCAACTGTTTTTTATGGATATTTTATTTTTCTCGGTTTTTCTTGTTTTAAAATACATTTTCCGGCATTGTCAATCACTCCGCGGGCATACACTTTCGGAGAATGAATGTTTTTAAGAATCGTCCTATCAGAGTTTTCTGTTTTCTGCGCGATAGTGTGTCGAAGCGGGCAGAAAGCTGCATCAAATGCTGTGTAAAGTCAGATTGCTGAGCGGAACCTCTGCTTTGGCACTGACCCTGGTAATAAGACAGGTTTTCACCTCGTCAAAACTCAAACTACCTGTCAGCAAGGATGAATTAATTGCCCTCGCCATCACTGGCAAGCTTTGCTAACGCTGGGTAAATATAACAAGACCGTGAAACAGAACTCTTGCTCTCGTACCGAACGCGCGTAATTCATCGTTGATTTAAACGGATAACAAATTGGTGAGGGTCGCTATTATGCCAACGATTATTATGGATTCATGTAACTATACACGGCTAGGTTTAACTGACTATATGGCAGTTAAAGGGGTTAAAAAGAAAAATATAACCTCAGTTAACGATATCGAACAATTACAAATAAAATGCCAACAGCTTCAACCCGGCGTAGTATTTATTAATGAAGATTGTTTCATCCATGAATCCGATGCAAGCCAACGAATCAGAAATATTATTATGCAGCATCCTGATACGTTGTTTTTCATTTTTATGGCCATCTCCAATATCCATTTTGAGGAATACCTCTACGTTCGTAAGAACTTGATTATTACATCAAAATCGATAAAGCCGTCGACCCTGGATTCATTACTAAGCACGTACTTTCAAAAGAAACTTAATCTGTCACCTCGCTATTCTTCGGGCTTCGACGTACATCCACTGACGCTCAGTCAGACGGAGTCAAACATGCTGAAGATGTGGATGTCAGGTCACGACACCATTCAGATTTCAGATAAAATGCAAATAAAAGCGAAAACGGTGTCATCGCACAAAGGTAATATCAAACGAAAAATAAAAACACATAACAAGCAGGTTATTTATCATGTGGTTCGTTTAACTGATAACGTTACCAGCGGCATTTATGTCAACGTAAGATAGTCTATCAAGGGGAGGCGGGTGCTCGCCGGCTTCCCCGCCCCACATCAGATAATGCTCATTTTGTGAGCCTGCTCCCACTTACAGTCCTAATCCTTTTCGTCCGTATGCCGATGTTTTGTAGACGACCGGAGTGTTACTTCGTCCCTATCTGACAGAGAGCAATGGATATGAAATCACAACTACAATCTAACGAACATCAGGCTATCAGCTTCTGGCAACACCTGCGTCTGGTTCCATTGTTCGCCGCCATTCTTGGTGGAATTTTGCTACTTTTTGCCCTGTGTATCGGCCTCGCCAGCTATTTTTTGATTCAGAGTAATCAGTCATTGAATGATGTGACGAAAGAGATCCAGATACGCTCCGCTATCTCAAACAGCTCTAACCATTTGCGTACCGCGCGCCTGACGGTGATCCACGCCGGGGCTTCAGCACGTATCGGCGAAATGGATGAGTTCAAGGCCAACCTCGATAAAACCGAAGCGCGGATTAAGTCAGCACGCGAAAACTTTGATTTCTATCTGAATCGTCCGGTCAAGACGGCAGAAGGCGAAGCGTTGGACGTAGAACTGAAAAAACGATTTGAAGCCTATATTACTCAGGGCGTCATGCCGATGGTTAAAAGCGCTTCCGATGGGAGCTTTGAGGGGGTTATCGCTCAGGAAACGGATTACACCCGTAAGCTCGATGACGCCTATAATGAAGTGCTGTTTAAAGCCATTAAAATTCGTACTGAACGAGCTGACGGCCTGAATAAAGCCGCCCAGGCCCAGACCCATCTCGGATTTATCATGATGGCTGGCGCATTTGGCCTTGCCCTGTTACTCACCCTGGCAACCTTTATCTTCCTGCGCCGCGTGGTCATTACCCCATTACGCCAGGCAGTAGAACGCATTGAACATATTTCCCGTGGTGATTTGACCGCGCCACTGCAAAATTGGGGACGCAGTGAAATCGGCAGTCTGGGGAATAACCTGCAACTGATGCAGCAGGCTTTAGTGAAAACCGTTGGCACCGTCCGTGAAGGGGCCGTGGCGATCTATCAGGGTTCCAGCGAAATATCGGCAGGTAACACTGACCTCTCTTCCCGTACTGAGCAGCAGGCCTCGGCGCTGGAACAGACCGCCGCGAGTATGGAAGAACTGACAGCGACGGTGAAACAGAACGCAGAAAACGCCCATCACGCCAGCCAGCTCGCTTCTGATGCATCCGGTAAAGCCCGTCAGGGTGGCGATATCGTCACTGGCGTGGTGAATACCATGAACAATATTTCCACCAGTTCGAAGAAAATTGCCGAAATCACCACGGTGATTAACAGCATCGCTTTCCAGACCAATATTCTGGCACTGAACGCCGCCGTTGAAGCCGCCCGCGCGGGTGAACAGGGCCGTGGTTTTGCCGTGGTAGCCAGCGAAGTGCGCAATCTGGCGCAGCGCAGCGCCGGGGCGGCGAAAGAGATCGAAGGGCTGATTGCGGAGTCGGTGGATTTGATCGGCAAAGGGTCGGCGCAGGTTGGCCAGGCCGGTAATACCATGGGTGATATTGTTGATGCCGTCCGTCGGGTGACTGACATTATGGCGGAGATTGCTGCGGCCTCTGACGAACAGAGTAAAGGTATTCAGCAGGTCAGCATGGCGGTGACCGAGATGGATAACGTGACCCAGCAGAACGCCTCACTGGTAGAAGAAGCTTCTTCTGCGGCGGCGTCTCTGGAAGAGCAGGCCGCGCGCCTGACGCAGGCGGTATCGGCATTTAAACTGAATGGCGACGCTGTCACCACGGTGAAAACCAGCAGTACAGGCAGTAAACCTAAGGGATTAGCTGCCCCACGGCCAGTACTGGCATCCACCAGCAATGAGCATTGGGAAACGTTCTGATCGCTTCATTTCTCCCGTAGGGGTCGATCACTGAGGTATCCCCATAAAGTCAGACCGGCATGACGAGCGGTAGACCGGTGACGCTGGTCTGCACGATTGTCCAGGTC